>NZ_JACVTT010000075.1:0-23852 GCF_016624665.1 Stenotrophomonas sp. S39
CCAGAGCGGTAGATCCACGCCATGCGTGGATGGATGCCGACGGGTGGCCGGCTCTACCACCCGACGCAGTTGCGTAGCGTCCGGAAAGGCAACGCCGGCCAGCGGCCGGCGCTACCTGGGTTACAGCGCGGGGTTCAGCGTGTAGGTGCCGTGCAGCGTGGCTTCGGCCAGCACGTGGCCGTGCATGGCGCGGTAGGCATCGGCGGCGGTGAAGCGCTGCGGCAGGTCGAGCGTCGCCACGTCCAGCGCGAACACGCGGAAGAAGTAGCGATGCACGCGTTCGTCGTTGAACGGCGGGTACGGGCCGTCGTAGCCCAGGTAGTCGCCAGCCATGTCCGGGTTGCCGGCAAACCAGCCGGTGAAGTCGTTCACGCCCTGGCGGCTGCCCGCCGGGCCGGCCGGTGCCGGCTTGCCCTTGGCAACGAAGCCATCGCTGCAGCTGCCCGCGGCGATCTCCTGCACCGAGGCCGGGATATCGGCCATCACCCAGTGCACGAAATCGCAGCGCGGCTGGTCGCGCGGCACGGTCATGTCGGTGCGGCCGACCGTGTCCGGCACGGTCGGCACGTCCGGGTCGACGCACACCAGCAGGAACGAGCGCGTGCCATCGGGCACGCCACTCCACGCCAGGTGCGGGTTGCGGTCCGGCGCGAAGCCGTCGGCATCACCGGCTGCGAACTCGCGGTCGATCGGGGTTCCGGGGGTGATGCTGTTGCTGTTCAACTGCATGCAATGGCTCCTTACGCTTCGGGATAGCCCAGTCGCACCGCGACCGGGGTCAGCAGATCGAACGCGGCACTCATGACGTCGCGGTAGTGGCGCCAGTGGCCGGCCGGGAAACGCGGCGGGCCGATGCGCTCGGCCGGCGGGATGGAGGTGTTGAACAGCTCCTGCAGCATGCCGGCAACCACGCGCGGGTCATCGCCCACGTCGTCCATGCGCATCAGCAGGTGCGGGTACAGGTCCTGTTCGTGCAGGGTGGCCACCTGGGCCATCGAACGGGCCAGCCATTCCGCCACTTCGGCCACGTTGTTGACCGCGAACGGGGCCGGCGCGCCGTAGGCGATCCAGTCCAGCAGCATGTCGCGCGGGTCGCGCAGCACCACCAGCAGGCGGCCCTGCGGGAGGTGCGGGCGCAGCGACCACAGCAGGGCGTTGTCCCACCACAGCAGCCAGTCGATGACGGTGTCGTTCTGCAGGCCGCGCTTGCGCAGCGTGTCACGCCAGCCGCTCACCAGGCCGTCCGGGCTGAGGTCGCCCGAGGCCAGCTTCTGCAGGGTGAAGTAGTTCTGGAAGGCGTCATCCGGCGGGGTATGGCCGAAGCGGTCGCTGCGCATCACCGGGCTGGCCCCGGTGAGGGTGACCGCCACGCGTTCCACGCCCGAGCCCGGTGCGCCCCACAGGAAGATCGGCGCGGATGCAGCACTTTCTGCATCGACCTCGCCGAGGTCGGGCCAGCTCGGCGGCGCCTTGGCCTGCGGCGGCAGCGGCAGCCGCTGCGCGCTCTGTTCGGCCTGCAGTTCCAGCCAGGTGCGCAGCGCGTCACGCGGCTGCCCGGCCTGGTCCAGGATTTCGCCCAGCCAGGTGCGCAGCTCGATGCGGCGGCCTTCAGGCGCCGTGTCGATCAGGCCCTGCACGTGGGCGACGGCTGCCGCCGGATCACGCGCCAGCAGCGCGGCGACCAGGCGGGTTTCGCCACTGATGCGGCCCGGCTCCACGGCGATGATGCGACGGGCGATCGCCTCCACGGCGTCGCCTTCGCCGGCCGCTTCATGCAGGCGCAGGCGCGCTTCCAAGGCGGGCACGAACTCGGGCATGGCCTCGATCCAGCGATCGGCCACGGCCACCGCGCCCGGGCTGCCGAAGCCCTCCGGTGCCAGCCGCGCCAGCCACAGGTGCGGCAGCTGGGTGTGCTCGGCCAGTACGGCGTCCAGTTCGGTGCGGGCTTCTTCTTCGCGGCCCAGGCGCTGCCAGCAGGCCAGCAGCAGCTCCACCGTGCGACGGTCGTCCGGGTTGGCCTTCAGCATCGGCCGCAGCTGCTCCAGTGCCTGCATCGGCTGGTCGGCCTGCAGCGCGATCTCCGCGCCCAGCCGCTGCAGCGCCGGCGTATCCAGGCCCGGCACCTGCAGCGCCTGTTGCAGCTGCTGGTGGGCGGCCTCGACATTGCCCTGGCGCAGCGCCAGCTGCACCACCTGGCCATGCAGGCTGGTCATCTTCGGGTTGATCTCGATCACGCGTCGGAAGGCCTGCTCGGCGAAGGCCAGCATGTCCTTGGCCTGGTAGGCCGAGCCCAGTGCATACAGCACGCGCGGGTCGTTGGGCATCTGCCGGGCGGCTTCGGACAGCAGCTGCACGGCACGGTCGGCGTCGTCGCGGTACAGGGCCACCATGCCCTGCAGCGCCATCACTTCCGGATGTTCCGGCTCCAGCCTGGCGGCCATCGTGGCCTGCCGCGCGGCGGTATCGATGTCATTGCGGCCGATCGCCAGATGCGCCTGCATCAGGTAGGCCTCGAAGGCGTTCGGGTTGAGTTCGGTGGTGCGCAGCAGTGCTTCGTCGGCGCCTTCGAAGCGATGCTGGGCCAGCAGCAGGCCGGCCTGCTGCAGGTGCAGCTGTGCATCGTCCGGGGCCAGCTGCAGTGCCTGCTGCAGGGCTTCCATTGCGGCTTCGGGCTGGTCCTGCTGCTGCAGCGCAAGCGCCAGCCAGCGGTGGGCCTGGGCCTGGCCGGGTTCGTCGTGCACCCACGCCTGTGCCAGCTGCACGGCCTGTGCGGCATCGTTCTGGCGCAGGGCCTGGAGGATCTGGTCTTGCATGGCAGTCCGCTTCAATGGCAAACCCGCATTGTAGCGGGCTGCGCGCCGGCACCGGTTCAGCCCGCCAGCACCCGCTGCAGGCGCTGGGCCACCCAGCGTTCGGAGAAGCCGTCGCCGCGCCAGTTTTCCAGGAACCCGCAGTGGCCGCCCCAGCAGGCGGTTTCCAGCCGCGCCTGCTGCGGCAGCTGCCAGTTGCTGAAGGTGGCATAGGGAATGACCGGATCATCCTGGGACATCAGGATGTCGGCCGGCACCTGCAGGGTGGACAGGCGATCGCCCGCAATCGAGTAGCCATCGAAGTACGCCTGCAGCGAGCCGAAATCGGTATGCCGTTCCACCAGCCACGCGGTCAGCGCGCGGATGTCCAGCTTCAGCACGCGGTCGTCGCAGTCGCTCAGTTCGGGGAACAGGTCGCGCTTGCGGCGCAGCGAGCCGGCCCACTTGCGGCGGAAGTACCAGTCGTACATCGCCGGGCCGCTCTCGATGCTGTCCATGGTCAGCGCCGGGTCCAGCACCGGGCACACCGAGGCCACCCGCTGCAGCGGCACGCCGGCCGCCGGCGCGCGCAGGGCCAGGCGCAGCACGAAGTTGCCGCCCAGCGAGTAGCCCGCCGCCACCAGCGGCAGGTCCGGCCAGCGCCGGGCGATGTCACCGGCCGCCTGCACCACTTCATCGATGCGGTTGGAGTGGAAGATGCCGGGGTTGAGGTGGTGGGTGTTGCCGTGGTCGCGGAAGTTCAGCCGCACCACGTCGAAGCCCTGGTCGATCATGCGCGCGGCCGCCATGCGCATGTAGCTGGATTCGGCGCTGCCTTCCCAGCCATGCAGCAGCAGGGCCATGCCCTTCGGCTCGCGGCCTTCGATGTGGCTGTGCCAGCCCTGCAGGCGCACGCCGTCGCCGCCATCGAGGATCAGTTCTTCACTGACCGCACCGGTGGCGGCCAGCAGCAGCAGGCCGCGCTGGAGGCGCATGCGGCTGGAGCTGAGCATGGACTGCAGGTGCGGATTGCGCAGCCAGCGCGGCGGCTGGTAGTCAGCCGCATGCAGCGTCGGCGTGCCGGCGTCCAGCAGGGGTGGCGGGATCAGTGCCACCGCACGCTCACTCCCCGCTCATCGCCGCCACGATGCGCGCGCGCGAGGTTTCCGCGATGCGTCGACGGCCTTCCAGGTCCTGGGCACCGATCGGTGCCAGGAAGTGCACTTCCGCACGTCGCGCCGGCTCACCGAGCAGGCGCAGGAAATTGGCGAAGAAACTCTCGCCCGGCCCGAAGGCCACGATGGTCTGGGCATCGCCACCGGTGCCGTAGACCAGGGCCACCGGCTGCACCGGCACGCCGGTTTCAACCGCGGCCTGGAAGATGCGCGCATGGAACGGGCCCACTTCGTGGCCGCCACGGGTACGCCCTTCCGGGAACACGCCCACCGCCTTGCCATCGCGCAGGCGGTCGGCCATCACCTGCATCACCCCACCGAGCGACTCGGTGTTGCCACGCTGGTGGAAGATGGTCTGCCCGCGCGCGGCCAGCCAGCCCACCACCGGCCAGCTGGCGATCTCGCGCTTGGCGACGAAGCCCATCATGCGCTGGCTGTGCAGGATGGAGATATCCACCCAGCTGACGTGGTTGGCGACGAACAGCACCGCGCCCGGCAGCGGCGTGCCGATCTGCGCCAGGCGGAAGCCGAAGATCCACATCAGGCCGCCCTGCCACCAGTTGACGACCTTGGCACCGAAGGTGGCGTCGCCCACGCGCAGTTCGCCCCACGGCGGAAGCATGCCGATCAGGATCAACGGCAGGAACACGAGGATGTGGACCAACAGCAGCGGTACGCGGTACAGGTAACGGCACACACGCGCCACGCCGCCACGGGGGGCCGGAGTGGGGGAAGTCATCCGCGCACGATACCGGAGGGCTGCAGCGGCTGCCAGCCGATTCTGGCCATAAGTCCTATTGACCGCGGCCATGGGCGGGAACACGGTGTCCTGTTGGCGGGGCTGGCGGCAGGCTCGTAGAGTCGAGCTTGCTCGACTGGCCGGGCCTGGCAACAGTCGAGCAAGCTCGACTCTACGGGTTGGCGGGGGGCCGCCACTGGCCGCAATGGGCCGGCACCAGCTGCAGGTCGCTGACCTGGCGCTGGGTGTGCTGCAGCCGCTGCAGGGTCTGCCGGTAAGTGGCGGTGTGGCCCAGCAGGGCGGTGACCAGGCGCGGTGGTGGCACGCCATCGGTGATGGCAGCGCTGGACCAGGCCGCGTCGGCCACCAGGAACACCGGGCGGCCATCGGCACCTTCGAACAGCAGGCCATGCTGGCCCACCGCGTGGCCCGGCAGCGGCACCGCCAGCACGCTGCGGTCACCCAGCACGTCGCGGCCGCGGCCAAAGGCATCGAAGGGGCGCGGCAGGTCCACCTCCGGCAGGCTTTCCAACCAGGCCATGCGTGGCGCCGCATCGCGGGTCAGCGCCGGCAGCAGGCCCACGCTGAGCGCGCGCAGGCGCCCGCGCGCGGCCTGGTCCTGCCATGCCGCGCGCGAACACAGCAGCGGCACCCCGGGGAAATCGAGCACGCCACCGACGTGGTCACCATGCAGGTGCGAGAGCACCACCAGGCCGATGTCGGCTGCGGCGATGCCGCGCTGCTGCAGCTGCGCGCGCACGCTCTGGCCCGGGCCCAGGTGCACCGGCGTGACCCAGCGGTAGAGGCGCTCCGGGAAGCGCGCGGTGGCCTGCAGGAACGCATCCGAGTAGCCCGTATCGAACAGGATCGGCCCGCGCTGCGGGTGGTGCAGCAGGGCTACCAGCGCGGGGAATTCGCAGCGATGCCAGCTGGCACCCTGGCGGACGGCGCGCTGCGGGTGCACGCAGTGGCCGGCCTCGATCAGTTCCCACTCAAGCCGTGCCATCGGTGCCCCCGTGCTGGTTGCACGCGTGCTGCTTCCAGTGCGCGGCGAAGGCCTGCAGGGCCGCCTGCACGCCGGTGCGCGGGTCGTAGCCCAGGTCACGCCGCGCCGCGCTGATGTCCAAGGTCTGCGAGTAGCCCAGCACGCCCACGCCATAGCGGGTCAGGCGCGGCTCGGGGCGCCCGGGCCGCAGGCGGGCCGCGGTCTCGGCCATCCCCGCCGCTGCCAGTGCCAGCGTGCGCGGCACCGTGCGCAGGCGCACCTGCAGGTCCATTGCCTCGAACAGGCCGTTGACCAGCGCATGCACGTGCAGCGGCGTGCCGGCACTGATGTTGTAGGCGCGCCCGCTGCAGCGCGCATCGGCCTGCAGCGCCAGGCCCACCGCCTGCACTGCATCGTCGATGGGGGTGACGTCGATCAGCGCGCGGCCGCCGTGGATCAGCGGGAAACGGCCGCTGGCGGCCACCGCCAGCAGGCGCGGCAGGATCGCGCGGTCGCCCGGCCCGAACACCGCGCGCGGGCGCAGCACCACGGTGTGCAGCCCCTGGCGTGCGGCAGCGGCCACGGCCACTTCCGATTCCCATTTGCTGCGGGCGTACTCGGTGATCCAGCGCCGTGGCGGCTGGAAGCGCTCATCCAGACCGTACTGGTCGGCGAAGCGGAAATAGATGCTGGGCGACCCCAGGTGGACCAGGCGGGCGACGCCGGCCGCCTGTGCGGCCTGCAGCAGGCGGGTGGTGGCCAGCACGTTCGCCCGCTGGAAAGCGGCCGCCGTGCCCCAGGGTTGCGACATCGCGGCGCAGTGCACGACCGCATCGCAGCCCTGCAGCAGCGGCGCCAGCGCATCGTGGGCGAGATCGGCGCTGGCGGTCTCGATACCGTGCGCGGCCAGCGCCTGCAGCCGGCGCGCATCGCGCCCGCTGCCACGCACCTGCCAACCCTGCGCCGCCAGCGCGAGCGCGACATGCTGGCCGATGAAGCCACTGGCGCCGGTGACCAGGACCGTGCGCATCAGTAGCGCAGTACCGCGCCGCCCAGCGCCAGGCCGGCGCCGGTGCCGATCAGCAGGGCCTGGCCGCCGCGCGGCAGGCGACCGTCGATGAGCGCCTGGTGCAGGGCCATCGGCAACGACGCTGCCAGCTGGTTGCCGTGCTCGCGCAGGATGCGCACCAGCCGCTGCGGCGGCAGGCCCAGCACGCGCTGCAGGTGGTCCAGGGCCTGGCCGCTGGCCTGGTGCGGCACGATCACATCGCACGCGTCCAGCGCGGTGCCGGCGCTGTCCAGCAGGTCCTGCAGGAAGCCGGGCAGGCGCCGCGCGGCTTCGCGGTACAGCGCCTTGCCCTGCATCTGGAAATGATGGGCCGCACGGTAGGCATCGACGTCCTCGAACAGGCGCATGCCGGTGCCACAGGTCGGCACCTGGCACAGTCCGGCGCCGTCGCCATAGGTGCGCAGGCGGGTCGCCAGCAGCGCCGAGGCCTGGCCGTCGGCGGCGTGTTCAACCAGCATCGCCACCGCGCCATCGCCGAACAGCGGTGCGGTCAGCGGGTCGTCCGGGTCGAGGCCGGCACTGGGAACATCGCTGCAGACGATCAGCACGCGGCGGTAGCGGCCCAGCGCCAGCAGGCTGCCGGCCATTTCCAGCGCCACCACGAAGCCCAGGCAGGTGGCGTTGACGTCGAAGGACGGGATGCCGCTGTCGCCCAAGCCGAGGGCGCGCTGCACCAGCACGGCCTGGCAGGGAATGGCCTGCTCCATCACCCCGCAGGCGGAGACGATGCAGTCGATATCGGTGGCGGCCAGCGCGGCCTGCTGCAGGGCCTGCCGTGCCGCCTGCGCGCCCATCCACGAGGCGCGCTCATCGGCTGCCGCATGGCCGCGGCTGGCCACGCCACTGTGCCGCTCGACCCAGCCGGCCGGCTTGTTCCAGCGCCGGTCGAACTGCTCCGATGGCACGCGCAGGCGTGGCAGGTAGGCGCCGCTGGCGATGATCCGCAGCGGCAGCGCAGCAGGGGCAGACGGGCCGGGCATCGGCCTCAGCCGTGGCCTGCAGCCACCACCGCCAGGGTCAACCGCGAGATGCACACCAGCCGGCCCTGTTCGTCTTCAATGCGGATTTCCCACAGCTGGGTGCTGCGGCCCACGTGCACTGCACGCGCGGTGCCGGTGACGATGCCGCTGCGCACGGCGCGCACGTGGTTGGCGTTGATCTCCAGGCCCACGCAGACCTGCTTGCCGGTATCCACGCAGAGATTGCCGGCACTGCTGCCCAGGGTCTCGGCCAGCACCACCGAGGCGCCGCCGTGCAGGATGCCGTACGGCTGGCGGGTGCGCTCGTCGACCGGCATGGTGGCCTGCAGCCAGTCATCGCCGGCGGCGGTGAAGGTGATGCCCAGGGTATCGATGGCCGTGCCACGGCTGAGCGTGTTGAGCTGGTCGATGGAGACGGCTTCGCGGAACACCTGGGTCATGCGGGTACCTTCAGAGAATGGGGACGAGGCCGGCGCCGAATGCCGTCAGCATGCGCACCAGCAGCCACTTCGGGCCGACGTTCACTTCGGGGAAATCACCGACGGGGACGTAGCAGCGGTGGAAATCCGGGCTCTGCCGCGGCAGCGGCTGCGGGCAGTCCACGCCGGGCTGGAACTCGTAGTCGGTGGCGTAGCGCCACGGCCAGAAATCGAGGATGGGCAGCGCCTCGGAGGCCTTGCCCACGCTGTAGTTCAGCCCGGACAGCACCGGCGGCTTGGCGCGCGGCGCCACCGTCCAGGAGTTCTGCGGGTGGGTATCGCGCAGGATGCTCTGCGCCAGCTGTTCGGCGAACACCGGGTCATCGATGATCACCGCGCCTTCGGTGTTGTAGTTCTCGCTGCGCGGATCGAAGTTGTGCGTGCCGACCACGCCGATGCGGCGATCGACCACCAGCGACTTGGCGTGCAGGCCCATGCGCGCGCCCTTGCGGGTGACCGGCAGCGGCTTGTTGACGGCCTTGCTGCCCAGGAACGACGGTCGCGTCTCGGTACGCAGCAGGCGCGTTTCCACTTCGCTGCCGGCGGCACGGCGGCGCGCGCGGCTGTTTTCGTAGGCGCTGCCCAGCCGCGGGTGCTCCACTGCCGGGCGCGTGTCCTGCGCGTCCACGTCTTCGCCTGCGGCGGCCAGCGGGGCCGGTGCCGCGTCATCGCCGCCCCCGGCATTGCTGCCGGCCGCACTGCCGCCGATCAACGGGTTGCGCACGCCCTGGCCGGCCGTGGCGCTGCCACTGCTGCCCAGCGGGTCGGGCAGCAGGTTGCGGTAGTCCACCGGCGCATCCAGCGGGAACGGCTTGTATTCGAAGATGTTGAAGCCCAGTTCGCGCATGTTGCGCCGCTTGTACTTGTACGACAGCGCATACACGATCGGGTTGTCGGTGGCCGCCAGGCTGTTGCTGGACACCACCACGCGCGGCGGCTCGGGCCGCTTGCGCAGCTCGCGGAACAGCTTCTGCGCCGGCTTGGACAGCACCAGGTACGGCGTCTGCAGGATCACTTCCTTCTGCGCGCCGGAAATGAGTGCATCCAGCTGCGGTTCGGTGACGTGCTGCCCGGCCAGCGGTGCATCCGCGCGCTCGCGGCGGTGCTTGCGTGGCAGGTCGGCCACATAGCGCACCGAGTGCACCGGCAGCGCGGTATCGACGAACGAACGGGTGACGAAATCGCTGTCGCTGGCCTCCTCGCTGACCCGCTCCACCCGCTCGGGGCGGCGGAACTGCGCCGGCGGCATGGCCGGCACGCCCTGCTTGAGCAGCGTACGGCCGACATCGTTGAGGCGCTCGGCAGGCACGCTGCGCGGCGCACGCCAGAACGCGTCGAAGTTGGCGGCCATCGCGCGCGCTTCCGGGCCGGCGATCAGCACGTCGCGGTCGCGGAAGTTGTACTCGCGGTCCCAGTCGTAGTAATCGTCCTGGTAATTGCGGCCGCCGACCACGCCGATCGCGTCGTCGATGACCAGCAGCTTGTTGTGCATGCGCTGGTTGAAGCGGCGGAAGCAGCACAGCACGCTGCCGGCATAGTCGAAGTAGTTCAGCCGGGCCTTGCCGAAGGTGGGGTTGTAGACCCGCAGTTCGAAGTTCTGGTGGGCGCCGGACAGCGCCCCCAGGATCTCCAGGTCGGAAATCGCCGAAAGCTGGTCGATCAGCACCCGCACCTTCACCCCGCGGCGCGACGCGGCCAGCAGTTCGTCGATGACCAGCCGGGCGCTGTCGTCCTTGTCGAAGATGTAGGTCTGCAGGTCGATGCTGCGGGTGGCACTGCGCAGCAGGTTCAGGCGGGCGACCAGGGCGCCCTCGCCTTCATCGAGCAGGGTGGCGTAATGCAGCGGCTGCGCTTCGGTCGATTCGCTGAATGCGCGGCCGGCCAAGGCCCGCAGCGGCGAATCCTGCGCGCAGCGGTCGGCGCGCTGGCAGTCGACCTGGGCCGAACGGGCCTGCACCGCGATCGCCTGGGCACGGTCGCGCTCGGCGTTGGACAGCGACGCGCAGCCACTGCCCAGCAACACGGTTGCCAGCGCCAGTACACGCAGCAGGAGATTCACGGTTTCGGCGCCTCGCTCAGGCGGGCTCGCAGTACGAAGGTCACTCGGTCACTCAAGGCAAGCTGCCAGCTGTCCATGCCGTACCGGCCTCGTTGCACGGTACCGCGGCTGACGACATCGCAATCATAGCCGGGTCGGGAACATTCCGCTTTCTCCACCCGCAGGGTCTCCGGGTGGCTGACCCCGCGCAGGGTGAGCCGGCCCTGGATGTCGCCGCCGTCACCGATGGTGTCCGGCCAGTAGGGCAGCGAGTCGAACTCCACCGACGGGTAACGCCCGGCATCGAAGAACTCCGGCCCGCGCATCCAGCCGGTGTAGCGCTCCTTGCCCGGGATCTCCACCGAACGGGTGAACATCTTCAGGTGCACCTGGTGGCGGCCATCGGACAGCACTTCGACGCGCCCGTCGAAATGCGGGAACAGCCCTTCGATGCGCTGGCCGAAGCGGGTGCGCACCTCGAAGCCGATCCGTGAACGCTGCAGGTCCAGGTGCAGCACGCGCGCCGAAGCGGCCGACGCCAGTGCTTCCACCGGCGGCAGCGGCGTGGGCGGTGGCGGGGCAGCCCAGGCCGGGCTGCAGGCCAGCAGCACCGGCAGCAGGCAGCGGCCGGGCCGTGCCAGGATCATCGACTCACGGCCACCAGAAGGCGTTCAGGCTGGCCACGCCCGGCTCGATCGCCGCCTCGCGCGGGAACCCGAGCACGGCCACGGCAGCCGGCGGCATGCCCCGGTAATCGCTGCTGGTACCTTCGGTCATCAGCGCCACCAGCCGTTCCAGGCCGGGGTTGTGGCCGACGATCAGCACCCGGTCGAGGTCACGGCGCTCATCCACGAGCGCGGCCAGGGTGCCGGGGGTGGCTTCGTAGATGCGGTCTTCGAGGCGCTTTTCCACGTAGCCGATGGTCGCCAGCACTGCTTCCAGGGTCTCGCGGGTGCGCCGCGACGGCGAGCACAGCACGCAGTCCGGCAGCAGGTTGTTTTCCTTCATCCACTTGCCGGCCGCCTCGGCTTCGGCAAGACCCACCGGCGACAACGGCCGATCGAGGTCGGCCTGGCCGGGGGTGGCCGGTTCGGCATGGGCATGGCGCAGCAGGATCAGTTCACGCATCGCGAGGTTCCATGAAAGTGAGGGTGCAGTAAAACGGGTGACGTACGCGTCACAGCTTCAACCAGGCCAGCAGCGGCTCCCAGTCGGCCTGGTGCTCGCGCACCTGGGCCGAGCGGTAATCGAACAGGCTGCGGCCGAGGCCGGTCATCACCACGTAGCTCTGGCTGTCGCGCAGCTGGGCAACCACCGGGTAGGGCCACTCGCCCAGCATCTGCAGCGCCTGCTGCGAGGTCTGGGTCCACGGCTTGGTGCGGTTGAGGACCAGGCCCACCGGCAGCTTGCGGCTGTGCACGCGCGGGTTCTGCGCCAGGCTGTTGAGGAAGCCGACGATGGCTTCGATGTCCAGCGCCGAGGGCAGCACCGGCACCACCACGGCATCGGCGGCATCGAGGAAATGGGGGATATCGTCGGCCAGCGCGCCGGCGGGTGCATCGATGATGACGGTATCGGTGCCGTCGGGCAGCTTCTGCGCCCACTGCTTCTTTCGATATACGTCGATGGGCAGGACGGCGCTGTCCAGCCCGGCCCGGCGCTGCGCCCAGCGGGTGCTGGAGCCCTGCGGGTCGGCATCGGCGATCACCGTGGCCTTGCCCTGCAATGCCGCGTAAGCGGCCAGGTGGGTGGCGACGGTGGTCTTGCCCACCCCGCCCTTGGAACCGGCCACCAGGATCGTCTTCATGCCAGCCTCGCTTCCGGGTACGTGCCCCGAGCGTACACCGCCGATGGTGACGGAAGGTAGAGACGGCCTGAATCAATCTGCCACGGCTTTGCTATCGTGGCGCCCCCGAAGGATCGAACCGGCATGAGCGAACTGCAGGACCTGAGCGCGTTGATCCGCTCCAATACCCCCCTGATCGTGATCGAGACCCAGGACGAGGCCCGCATCGTCGAACTGTTCCGGCAGACGCTCATGCACGTCTGGCGTGCCCTGCACCGCTGGTCGATCACCGAGGGCCTGCGCCGCATCGACCTGGAACGCGAGGACGATGCGATCGGCCCGCCCGATGCCAGCGCCGCCCTGCAGATGATCCGCCAGGCCGAACAGCGCGGCATCTACCTGCTGCTCGATTTCCACCCCTACCTCGGCTACGCCAGCCACCAGCGTGCGCTGCGCGACCTGATCCAGCGCCGCCACAGCCAGCCGCACGTGCTGGTGCTGATCGGCGCCAAGGTCGAGCTGCCGGCCGAACTGGAAGCGCTGGCGGTGCGGTTCAATCCGCGCCTGCCCGATGCCAACGCCCTGCTGAAGATGCTGCGCGAGGAGGCCGACGCCTATGCCCGCGAGCATGGCGGCCGGCGCGTGGAAGTGGACAGCGAAGCGGTCAAGAAGATCCTGAAGAACCTGCAGGGCCTGAGCCTGGTCGATGCCCGCCGCATCGCCCGCCAGCTGATCTATGCCGATGGCGCGCTGCGCGACGACGACCTGCCGCAGCTGGCGCGGCTGAAGTTCGAGCTGCTCAACCGCAGTGGCCACCTGTTCTTCGAACATGACAGCGCGCGCTTTGGCGACGTGGCTGGCGCCAACCGGCTCAAGCGCTGGATCAACCAGCGCCGGGTGGCCTTCATCGCCGGCTCGGCCCCGGCCGGGCTGGACCCGCCGCGCGGCATGCTGCTGCTGGGCGTGCAGGGCTGCGGCAAGTCGATGCTGGCCAAGGCCACCGCGGCCGGCTTCGGCGTGCCGCTGCTGCGCCTGGACGTGGGCGCGCTGTACAACAAGTACCACGGCGAGACCGAAGCCAACCTGCGCCAGGCGCTGGCCTCGGCCGAGCAGCTGGCCCCGTGCGTGCTGTGGATGGACGAGATCGAGAAGGGCCTGGCCAGCGGTGGCGACGATGGCGGCGTGTCGCGCCGCGTGCTGGGCCACCTGCTGACGTGGATGGCCGAGCGCAGGGCGCCGGTGTTCATCGTGGCCACCGCCAACCAGGTGCACGAACTGCCGGCCGAGCTGCTGCGCAAGGGGCGTTTCGACGAGATCTTCTTCGTCGACCTGCCGCCGCCGGACGTACGGGTGGAGCTGCTGCGGCTGCACCTGGGCCGGCGCCAGCTCAACGCGGATGATTTCGCCCTGCCGGCGCTGGCCGCGGCGGCGAACGGGTTTTCCGGCGCGGAGATCGAGCAGGCGATCGTGGCGGGGCTGTATTCGGCGCATGCCGAGGGGCGGCCGTTGGATACCGAGCTGCTGATGACCGAGATCCGCGCGACGCGGCCGTTGTCGGTGTTGATGGCCGAGCAGGTGGCGGCATTGCGCGAGTGGGCGTCGGGGCGGACCGTTTCTGCGGACGACTGAGGGGTTGTTTCCGGCCAACGGCGGAGCCCCTCGTGGCTGTTGGTTGGGTAAAGTCGACTGTTAGTCGACTGGCGCTGCGAGTGGGCCGGGCGGGTAGGCCGCGCGGGGGACGCCGTGAATCCGTCCCTGGAGGCTTGTGAGCGCCATCCATGGCGCTCGCACCCCCGCGCAACCTACCCGCCCGACCCCTGACAGTTTCCGTGTGCGGTCAGCCACGGAGAAGAAAAGAAGAGCAGGAGCAAAAGCCGGTCGCTTCGCTCATGTGCCGACCAACGGTCGGCACCCACCAGAGCAGAACCTGGATCGGCACCCACCCACAGCCGCGGGAAACTGTCGAAGGCGGGGTGGGTCCGGTTGAGGGGGTGTGAGCCGCATGGATGCGGCGACCGAGCTTACATGGATGTACTTGCAGCGTCCCCCTCAACCGGACCCACCCCGCCAACCCACGGAATGCAGGCTTTTGACGTTGCTTCGGCTCTGGCTTGAAGCAGGTGCAGGGCTGCAAGCCCTGCCAGCCCCCCCTCAGCTCTCGCAGCCGGCGAACAGGTCCCGGTCGCGCTCGTACAGCGCCGTCTTCACCTGCATCAACCCCAGCACCGACGGGAACAGGTTGTCGTGGTCGGTGTACGCCGCCGAACGCTTGCGCACGCACTGCAGGTCGAGCCCGCGGCTGCTGGCAAAGCCCGGCGAGAACCACATCGTCATCGGCACGCGGGTCTGCTCGGCCGGCGCGATCGCGTAGGGCACGCCGTGCAGGAACAGGCCCTTCTCGCCCAGCGATTCACCATGGTCGGACAGGTAGATCATCGCCGTGTCGTAGTCCTGCAGGCCCTGCAGCGTGCCGATCGTCCTGCTCAGGAAGTGGTCGGTGTAGAGCACCGCGTTGTCGTAGCTGTTGGTGATTTCCTCGCGCGTGCAACGGCCGATGTCACGCGTGTCGCAGGTCGGCTTGAAGCGGGCAAAGGCGGCCGGGTAGCGCTCGAAGTAGGCCGGGCCATGGTTGCCCAGCTGGTGCAGCACCACCACGCGGTCACCGGGCTTGGCGCGCACCTGCGTGGCCAGGTCCTGCAGCAGGATCTCGTCCATGCAGCGGCCATCGGCACACAGGCCCGGCGTGGTCGCGTCGGACAGTGACTGGAAGTCCAGGCCTTCGCACACGCCCTTGCAGCCGGACTGGTTGTCACGCCACAGCGGCGCGATGCCGGCGCGGTTCAGAACGTGCAACAGCGACTGGTGGGCGCGGATCTTCTTTTCGTCGTAGTCATGGCGTCCCCACGGCGAGAACAGGCACGGCAGCGAAACTTCGGTGCTGGTGCCGCACGAATGCATGTCCGGGAAGTTGATCACCGGTGCCTGCGCCAGTTCCGGGGTGGTGTTGCGCCCACCGTTGAGGCCCCAGTCCTGCGCACGCACGGTTTCGCCCATCACGATCACCAGCAGCCGCGGCTTGCTGGCCGGCGCGCGCGGGGTGGCCTTGGCATCGGTGCCGATCGGCAGTTTCGGTGCGCGCTGCACCGGGTTGTCGCCGCGCAGTGCGCGCGGCATGCCCAGCAGCACGTTGGCCGGGGTGGCTAGGTAGCGCACTTCGCGCTGGTTGCGCATCAGCGCCGAGACATCCTGGAACGAGATCAGCGCGCCACCCACGGCGGTGACCGCCGCCACCAGCAGGAAGCCGGCGCGCCACAGCAGGGCGCGGCCCCAGCTGCGGCGGCGCAGCTCCACCCGCCACAGCAGCGCCATGGGCAGTACCGCCAGCAGCAGTACCGGCCACACCAGCGACACCGTCATCAGCTCGCGGCTTTCCTTCGGGTCGGTGGCCAGCACGTTGCGCAGCATGTCCGCATCCAGGTAGATGTGGAACTGGCTCATGTAGTGCGCGGCGAAGGCGGTCACCAGCAGCAGCACGCTGGTCACCACCTTGGCATTCCAGCGCCACACCAGGATGCCCAGCAGCACGCCATGCGCGCCCAACAGCAGCAGGAACAGCGACAGCGCGTAGCGGAGGCTGCCGGGATGGCTGGCCATGGCGCTGTGCCAGAACAGGCCGTTGCCGGCGACGGCGAAGAACAGGCTGGTCAGCACGATCAGCGCTTCGGTGGACAGCTGCGGGCGCCAGCGGCGAAGGCTGGCCAGCGCCGGCAGGCGGAACGAACGTTGGACCGATGCATTCATGCACGTGCCTCCTGGCGGGTCGGACGTTCCTGAGTGCGCCGGGCCAGCAGCCGCTCCGTGATCAGGAACAGGCCCAGCGACAGCAGCCAACACAGCAACGCCGTGGCAACGTCATGCGAAAGGAAGTGGGCGCCGCGCAGCTGCTGGCTGATGCCGAACACCAGGCCGCTGCCGAGGCCTATCCACAGCCCGGCCCAGCGCCAGGCCGGGCGCCAGAGCAGGGCGAAGAAGTACAGGCACAGCCAGGCGTAACCGGCGCTGGCATGGCCAGCCGGGAAACAGGCGCGCGCGGCCATGCCCTCGGGGCGGCTGGCCAGCAGGCCGATGAAAGGCTCGTGGCCGCCATAGCGCAGCAGGTCCCACGGGCAATCCATCGGCACCAGCGCCTTCAGCAGCGAGATCAGGCCGGTACCCAGCGCCATGGCCGCCACCACATAGAGCAGCGCCCAGCGCAGGGTGCGGTCACGGCCGCGGCGCCAGTGGTGGAAGCACAGCAGGATCGCGACCAGCGCCGCAGCGGTGCTCAGCCACTTGCCACCCTTGTGCACGACCGAACGGGTCAGCCAGGCATCCTGCAGCGCCCAATGGCCACCTTCCAGCCGGAACAGGTGATCGGCCACCCACTGGTCACCGCCGAAGCCCATCAACAGGGTGAACAGCGAAAGGCCGATGGCCACGGGCAGCAGCAGATGCGTCAGCGCAAACCGCGACGCGAGCCACGAAGGCGTGAAGGCAAAGGCCGGGACAAGGGGACGAGCGGGCATGCGGGAAGGGGCCATGACAGGAATCCGCGGCCATGCTCGTCACCTTCATGTCGGAGAAGGGTCGTACATCCGTTCGCGCCGGGTTAATGCGGTCCCGGCGCGAGCCAGGGTTCAGTCTTCTTCTTCCGATGCACCGGCGCGTTCGGCATGGCAGCGGGCGTCCCACGCACTGCCCGGAAGCAGTTGCCAGCGGTTCCGGTTGGCGATGCCGATGTCGACCACCTGGGCCGGATCGACGCAGGGGCTCATCGCCTTGTCCAGCACCAGCACCCAGCGCTTTTCCGGGGCCTCGGCCAGCCACGGGCCGGCATCGTGCCACTGCTCGGCCCAGGGGCGCTTGAAGCCGAACTCGCGCACCGGCCGGTCGGCCTGCAGCAGGTTCTGTTCGCGCCAGGCGACCAGGGCCAGTTCGGCATCGGGTCCGATCCGCTTGCCAACGCGATGCATCAGCGACGAGGCGGAGGCGTAGGGGTCCAGCGTCGGCATCAGCACCAGCCCATAGAGCATCCACAGCATGCCGTGGGTAAGCAGGACCAGCACGGCCGCACGGCGCACGCGCAGCCACACCGCCAGCGTGGCCACGGCAATGGCGAAGACCAGCAGGCCGTTGCCCAGCACCGGCAGCAGCGAATCGGGCATCGCCCGCCGTGCCAGCTGTGCCTGCGCCCAGTGGCTGTCGGTCATCATCATCACGCCCAAGGTGCCGGTGGCGAGCATCAGCAGCAGGCTGTAGCCGAACAGGTAGCGGCGCACGCACAGGCGGCGTAGCAGGCCCGGCAACAGCGGGGCCACGGCCAGCGCCATCGCCGGCAGCATCGGCAGCACGTACACCTCGCGCTTGCCCGGGCTGGCGGTGAAGAACAGCAGCACCAGCAACGCCCAGCCCAGCAGCAGCCACTGCCGGCGGTCGGCACGGCGGAGGCGGCGCCACCACGGCCTGGCCAGCAGCGGCAGCAGCAGGCTGCCGGGCAGCCACAGCGTCAGGATCACCTGCAGGTAGTACCAGACCGGCTGGCGGTGATGCCAGGCGTTGGCGTAGCGCGTGCCGGTCTGCTTGAACAGCAGTTCGTGCGCGTAGGACTGCAGCGATGCACTGGGCTCGTGCAGCAGCGCCCAGCCCAGCGGCGCCAGCCACACCGCCACGCCCAGCAGGAATGCCGGCACCAGCCACAGCAGGGTGGCCGGGTGCGGGCCCGCGACGGCCTGCCTGCGGCGGCGCTGGTACAGCCACCAGCCGAACCACGGCAGCACCATCAGCAGCGGCAGGAAGCCCACGCCCTTGGTGACCGTACCCAGGCCGGCGGCGAAGCCGGCCAGCCACAGCGCCGGCAGGTTGCGGCGCTCAGCCAGATGGCGCAGCAGGCCCCACAGGGCCACGGTGGTCATTCCCACCAGCACCATGTCGATCTGTGCGCGCTTGGCCATCAGCCCGAACTGCAGCGTGCAGAACAGCGCGGCCATCGCGTACAGCGAATGCCGTGGCGACCACAGCCGTCGCGCCAGGTCCGAGACCAGCCACAGGCTCAGCAGGGCGGCCAGCAGCGAGGGCAGCAGGAAGGACCACTGCCAGCTGCCGACCACCTGGTGGGCCACCGCCTGCAGCCACATGAACACCGGCGGCTTTTCCGCGTAGAGCTCGCTGCCACGGTGCGGCAGCAGCCATTCCCCGCTTTCCACCATGGTGCGCGCGGCCAGCACGAAGCGCGGCTCGTCCGGCGGCTGCGGCTGGCGCATGCCGATGCCGGCGCCCAGCGAGGCGATCATGAGCAGCCACAACAGGGGCAGGAACCAGCGGCGGGACAGGGCTACGGGCACGGCGGGCTCCGGGAGCAAAACGGCCATTGTGGAAGGGCAGGCGTGGGAAAGGCGTCGGAGGTGGGCGCAGGGCGACCGCATTCCGACATGGGCAGCGCTACCATGGTACGAACTTCCGTGGACATTCCGTGCATGCGCCTGTTGGTGATCGAGGACAACCGCCAGTTGGTGGCCAACCTGTTCGACTATTTCGAGTCGCGCGGGCACGTGCTGGACGTGGCCCCCGATGGCATCACCGGCCTGCACCTGGCGGGCAGCCACCCTTACGACGCGGTCATCCTGGACTGGATGCTGCCACGCATGGAAGGGCCGGAAGTGCTGCGCCGCCTGCGCGCGGACCAGGGTTCGGAAGTGCCGGTGATCATGCTGACCGCCCGCGACGAGCTGCCGGACAAGATTGCCGGGTTCCGCGCCGGCGCCGACGACTACCTGACCAAGCCCTTCGCCCTGCCCGAGCTGGAAGTGCGGCTGGAGGCCCTGCTGACGCGCGCGCAGGGGCGCAACCCACGCAAGCGCCTGCAGGTGGCTGACCTGGTGCTGGACCTGGCCACCCTGGAGGCCCAGCGTGGCGGCCAGGCGCTGCACCTGTACCCGGCCTGCCGCAAGCTGCTGGAAGTGCTGATGCGCGCCAGCCCCGGCGCGGTCACCCGCCAGCAGCTGGAGTTCGCCCTGTGGGGCGACGAACCGCCGGATGGCGACCTGCTGCGTTCGCACGTCTATGAACTGCGCCGCAGCGTGGACGGCCCCTTCAACGACAAGCTGATCCACACCCTGCCGCGCGTGGGCTACCGGTTGGCGGCCAGCGGCAGTGCAGGCAATGGAAACGATGAAGAAGGCGCGTAAGCCGGGGCCGCTGTACCGGCGCGTGATCGGCTGGCTGCTGGGCTACCTGGCGCTGATCTCGCTGGCGGTGTTCAGCGTCGGCAACTACGTGCACGAGCACGCCGAGCATGCGGCCTGGCGCGCGCTGCTCAATTCCGAACTGGACAGCATCGTCGAGCACACCGAGCACGAGCCGCAGTACCACTGGCAGGATTCGGACACGCTCAGCCTCTACCGCTTCGACGAGACCAACATGCCGGCCACCCTGCGCGGCCTGCATCCGGGCCTGCACGACGGGGTGATGGTCGGCGAGCGCGAGACCGCGGTGATGGTGCGCGACACTGCATCGATGGGGCGCGTGGCGCTGGCGCTGGACATCTCCGACTTCCACGACCTGGAGCAGTTCGCCACGCGCTGGGTGATGCTGGCCGGCATCATCATGGTCTTCGTCACCGTGCTGATGGCGTCCTTCGGCATGGAACGGGTGGTGCGCCCGCTCAGCCTGCTGGCCCACCACATCGGCGCGCTGCGGCCCGGCGAGCAGGGCCAACGCATTGATGTCGACCCGCGCGGCAGCTCCGAACTGCACACGATCGCCGACGCGCTCAACGACTACCTCGACCGCAACGAGCAGTTCGTCGAGCGCGAGCGGGTGTTCATCAGTACGGCCAGTCACGAGCTGCGCACGCCCATCGCGGTGATGACCGGCGCGGCCGAACTGGCGCTGGAACAGCCGGGGCTGCCCGAGCGCGCACGCCAGCAGATGCAGCGCGTGCTGCGTACGGCGCAGGGCGTGGAGCAGCTGATCGAGCTGCTGCTGGTGCTGGCCCGTGATCCGGCCCGGCTGGCCGCGCGTGCCGAGCGCATCGCACTGGACCAGCTGCTGCCGGAGATCGTCGCCGACCATCGCCACCTGCTCGGGGACAAGGACCTGAGCATCGGCATCCAGGCCGCACCGGTGGACATCGTGGCCCCGCTGGCCGTGGTGCAGGCCGCAATCGGCAACCTGCTGCGCAACGCCATCGAGAACAGTGGCCGTGGCCACATCGAACTGCGCCTGAGCCCGCAGGCCGTGCTGACCCTGCAGGACCCGGGCCATGGCATGGCGCCGGAGGAAATCGCTGCCATCCACGCGCGCATGGCCCGTGGTGAGCGTGCCGACCGCGGCGGCATCGGCCTGGACCTGATCGCCCGCCTGTGCGAACACCTGGGCTGGACCCTGCACCTGCAACCGGTCGAGCCGCGCGGCACGCGGGTCACCCTCGACTTCGGCGCCTCGCGTCCGGGCTGACCGGTCGACTTTCCCTCACCGGGCCTTCGGGCGCTCCACGTGCTGGTCGATCAGGATCACATTGCCATCAGGATCGGCCAGCTGCAGGTAGCCGGTGCCCTGGCCATCGGGATCGGTGCGTGTCGTCAGCTCGATGCCCTGTGCATCCAGCGCATCCTGCAGTTCGCGCACGTCCTGGAACTGGCCCAGTTCCTGCCGGTACTGGTCCCAGCCCGGGTTGAAGGTCAGCAGGTTGCCTTCGAACATGCCCTGGAACAGGCCGATCACGATGCCATCGTTGCGCAGCACCAGCCAGTTGCGTGCCGCATCACCGCCGCTCACCACGAAGCCCAGGGCTTCGTAGAACGCACGCGACGCCGCCAGATCCTTCACTGACAGGCTGACCGAGAAAGCACCCAGTTGCATGACAGGCTCCGATGGCGATGTGCCGTGGGGGATGGGGCAATTCTGGGCACGACGTCGTGCTGCGGCAAGCAGCGCAGCATGACCCGGCGTGAAGGCGATGTTAATCTCGGGCAACGCCGCATCCTGCGGCGTTTTTTTTCCGCTCTTTCGATCGACAGAGGATCCCATGCCGACCGAACCCGCTACTGCCCTGATCAGCAACGACATCGTGGGCCTCGGCCTGATTGCCGCCACCCTTGCCCTGATCTTCTGGGCCGCCAGCGGCCCGACCCCCCTGCTGAAGAAGATCTTCGCCTGGGTGCCGTCCCTGCTGCTGTGCTACTTCATTCCCGCCATCTACAACACTGCCGGTGTCATCGACGGCCACAACACCGCGCTGTACAACCCGGTGGCCCGCGACGTGCTGCTGCCGGCGGCGCTGGTCCTGCTGACGCTGTCGATCGACCTGAAGGGCATCGCCAAGCTTGGCCCCAAGCTGCTGGTCGTGTTCTGCGCCGGTACCGCCGGCATCATGCTGGGCGCCATCGTCTCCTTCCAGGTGATGAAGCTGATCCACCCGGAAACGGTGGCCGGCGACACCTGGGCAGGCATGGCCGCGCTGGCCGGCAGCTGGATCGGTGGCGGCGCCAACATGGTGGCCATGCGCGAGGTATTTGGCACCGATGCCACCACCTTCGGCCAGTTCGCGGTGGTCGACGTGGCCTGTGCCAGCCTGTGGATGGCGATCCTGCTGTTCCTGGCCAACCGCGCGCAGCAGATCGATACGCGCAATGGCGCCGACACCCGCGCCATCGACGAGATGAAGGCGCGCATCAGTGCCTATGACGCGCAGAACGCCCGCATTCCCAGCATGACCGACCTGATGATCATCGTCGGGGTGGCGCTCGGGGGTGTCGGCCTGGCGCATGCCATCGCCGCGCCGCTGGCGGGCTGGTTCAAGGCCAACATCAGCTGGGCCAGCCAGTTCAGCCTGGACAGCCAGTTCGTCTGGGTCATCCTGTTGTCCACGGCGATGGGCCTGGGCCTGAGCTTCACCCGCGCGCGCCGGCTGGAAGCGGCCGGTGCCTCGCGACTGGGCACCGTGTTCCTGTATTTCCTGATCGCCTGCATCGGCATGCAGATGAACCTGCTGTCGCTCCTGGACCGGCCGTGGCTGTTCCTGCTCGGCGCCATCTGGATGGCGACCCACGTGCTGGTGCTGTGGATCGTGGCCAAACTGCTGCGTGCGCCGCTGTTCTTCTTCGCTATCGGGTCGCAGGGCAACATCGGTGCGGCGGCGTCGGCACCGGTGGTGGCGGCGGCATTCCATCCCTCGCTGGCGCCGGTGGGCGTGCTGCTGGGCACGGTGGGGTACGCCACCGGTACCGGCCTGGCCTACGTCACCGGTCTGATCCTGAAGTGGATGGCCAACGGCTGATCTCGTGTTGCCGGGCATGACGCATCCGGCGCCTACCACTGCCGGAACTGTGCGGCCGATAACGGATTATCGGCGGCAGGGCACGTAGCGTGGCGGCATGCGTCGCGTGGGGAAGCAGGGGGCTCGCGGCGCAGCCTCCGCTGGCGGCTGCCAGCCTTCCCGACAGGTGGGTTCATGACGAATCAATGGATGTTTCGTGCGTCGGCGCTGCTGGCGCTGATGCTGGGTAGTGCTTCGGCGCTGGCGCAGGCACCCCTGCAGGCGCGGCCTGCCGATGTGCAGGCGATCACCGATGCGAGTGCGCGCGACGTCGCCGCGCTCATCGCACAACCGGGCTTTGCCGACGCCGCGCGGTCGGCCCTGCGTGCGGCACCGGAACGTGGCGTCGCCCTGCAGCAGGTGGTGGCGCGTTTCGATCCGCAGGCGCGGACGTTGGCCAGCAGCAGCGTGGCCCGGCAGGATGGCCAGCTGCGGTTGCGCAAGGGCCTGCCGGAGCAGGGGCCTGCGCTGCTGCAACTGCGCGCCTATGTGCCCGAAGGCGCATCACTGGATGCCATCGCGCCGCGCCAGCTGTGGGTGGCCAGCCTGCCACGCGGCAATGACCGCGACTGGACCACGCTGACCGCCTATGACGCACAGGGCCGCGCGCACCTGCTGGATGCGAAGCAGGCGCCGGACTTCCCCGTGCTGATCGTCGATGTCGATACCCGCCGCTCGGTGGCCGAGGGCATGGCCCTGGTCAACGCCGGCCTGCGCGAACGCGGCCTGCAGTCCCCCGAGCGCATCAGCATCGCTGCCAATGGCGCCAGCGCGTCGTTGGACATCACCCGGTTGGATCGCATCCGCCTGGCCGATGACCAGGAGCCGTGGGCACTGGGTGCGGCGGAAGTGTTCGCCGTCGTTTCCGGCTTGCAGGTCGACAAGAGCGAGCCGGAAATGGTCACCGTCGACATGCCGTACCTGGACTATGACAACACCGATTACACCCCGCAGCAGGCGCTGGTGATCTGGGGCAACTACCGTTTCAACGCCGCCAACGTGCAGCTGTTCGAGGATGACGGCGATACCAACTACCAGGAACTGCTGGTGGCGTTGACCACCGGGGTGAAGACCGCGCTGGGCGTGTTCGCGCCGGAGTACGCGGTCATCGCCGACATCGCCGGTGCCATCCTCAATGCCATGCCGTCGTCCTGGTTCGCCAACGATATCGACTACCTGGACAGCTTCTACCTGCTGCAGCGCGGGCAGGCCTACACCGATCGCATGGGGGCAGCCAACAACGCCAAGGTCACGCTCACCCCCATCACCCTGGTGGAGTAGGTAGGCAGGGCTTGCAGCCCTGCACCCGCAGAGGCCGAAGCCCAAGCAAGATCAAAAGCGGCATTCCGTGGGATGGCGGGGCACTGTGGGTGTGCGGGGACGCCGTAAATACGTCCATGTAGGCTTGGTCGCCGCATCCATGCGGCTCACACCCCCTCAACCGGACCCACCCCGCCA
>NZ_JACVTT010000076.1:0-23363 GCF_016624665.1 Stenotrophomonas sp. S39
CCGCCCGCGCTGGTGTTCCCCCCCCCCCCCCCCCCCCCCCCGCCGGCCCCGCCCCCCCCCCGGCGAAGCGCACACCCGACATCCCCCGGTAGCGCCGGGCCATGCCCGGCGAAACGCGCGATTGCCGGCCAGCAGCCGGCACTACCAACCGGAAGAACACGCAACCGACTTCCCCTGGTAGCGCCGGCCGCTGGCCGGCGAACGCGCGAAACGCCCCACCCGACCCAAACAAAAAGGCCGCCCCGAGGGGCGGCCTTTTCGCATGTGGCAACGTCGCGAAGACGTCAGTGCATCATGTGCACGTTCATGTTGTGCATGACCCACAGGGTGCCGATCACGATGATGCCGATCACCACGACGGTGAAGGCAGCAGCGTTGACGTTCCAGCGGCTTTCCGAAGAGCGGTCCAGGTGCAGGAAGAACACCAGGTGGACCAGCATCTGCAGCACCGCGGTGACCGCGATGACCACACCGCTGACAGTGCGCGAGAAGTCGCCGGACATCACCACCCAGAACGGGATGACGGTCAGCACCACCGCCAGCACGAAGCCGATCAGGTAGGACTTGACGCTGCCGTGGCTCTCGCCACCGGCTGCGTGGTCGTGTGCATGGTTGTCATGTGCCATTACAGCGCTCCATTGAGGTAGACGACGGAGAACACGCCGATCCAGATGAGATCCAGGAAGTGCCAGAACAGGCTCAGGCACGCCATGCGGGTCTTGTTGGTCGGGGTCAGGCCGTACTTCTTCAGCTGCACGAACATCACCAGCAGCCACAGCAGGCCGGCGCTGACGTGCAGGCCGTGGGTACCGACCAGGGCGAAGAACGCCGACAGGAAGGCACTGCGGTCCGGACCATAGCCCTGATGGATCAGGTGATGGAATTCATAGACTTCCATGCACATGAAGCCGAAGCCCAGCAGCCAGGTGACGGCCAGCCACAGGAACATCTGGCCGACCTGCTTGCGGTGCATGGCGATCATGCCCAGGCCGAAGGTCAGCGACGAGGTCAGCAGCAGCGCGGTTTCCCACGCCACGAACGGCAGCTCGAACAGGTCCTTCGGACCCGGGCCACCGTCGGTGCCGCCGGCCAGCACAACGTAGGTGGCGAACAGCGAGGCGAAGATGAGGCAGTCGCTCATCAGGTACACCCAGAAACCGAAGACGGTGTTGCCGCCGGTGTCGTGGTGCTCGTGGTCGTCATGGCCATGGGCCGCCGCTTGCGCGGCGTGCCCGTGGCTCAGGGTCGAGGTATTGGTGCTCATGCCTTCAGCTCCGACTTCACCAGGCCCTGGTTTTCCAGGTGCTTGCGGTGTTCGTTCTCGATGCGTTCCACCTCGGCGGCCGGGACCCAGTAGTCCACGTCCTGGTCGAAGGTGCGGTAGATGAACGTGGCGATCATGCCGACGAAGCCAATGATGGCCAGCCACCAGATGTGCCAGATCATCGCGAAACCGAACACCAGGCTGAAGGCGCCGATCACCACGCCAGTGCCGGTGTTGCGCGGCATGTGGATGTCGGTGTACTTGGCCGGCTTCGGCCAGGCTTCACCACGCTGCTTGCGCTCCCAGAAATCGTCCAGCTCGGTGACTTCCGGCAGGGCGCCGAAGTTGTAGAAGGCCGGCGGCGAAGAGGTTTCCCACTCCAGCGTACGGGCATCCCACGGGTCGCCGGTCAGGTCGGCAGTCTTCTTGCGGTCGCGGATGGACACGGCCACCTGGATGATCTGGCACAGGATGCCGGCACCCACGATGAAGGCGCCCACGGCGGCAACCAGCAGGAACGGCTCGTAGGCCGGGTTGACGGTGCTCTGCAGGCGACGGGTCATGCCCATGAAGCCCAGCACGTACATCGGCATGAAAGTCACGTAGAAGCCGATGAACCAGCACCAGAACGCGCACTTGCCCCAGAATTCGTTCAGGCGGAAGCCGAACATCTTCGGCCACCAGTAGGTGATGCCGGCGAACATGCCGAACACCACGCCGCCGATGATGACGTTGTGGAAGTGGGCGATCAGGAACAGGCTGTTGTGCAGCACGAAGTCGATGGCCGGGATCGCCAGCATCACGCCGGTCATGCCGCCGATGGTGAAGGTGACCATGAAGCCGATGGTCCACAGCACGGGCGTGGTGAACTGCACGCGACCGCGGAACATGGTGAACAGCCAGTTGAAGATCTTCACGCCGGTGGGGATCGAGATGATCATCGTCGTGATGCCGAAGAAGGCATTGACGTTGGCACCCGAGCCCATGGTGAAGAAGTGGTGCAGCCACACGATGAACGACAGCACGCCGATGCAGGCGGTGGCGTAGACCATGCCCTTGTAGCCGAACAGTGCCTTGCGCGAGAAGGTCGCGATGACTTCGGAGAACACGCCGAAGGCCGGCAGGACCAGGATATAGACTTCCGGGTGGCCCCAGATCCAGATCAGGTTGATGTACAGCATGGCGTTGCCGCCACCATCATTGGTGAAGAAGTGCGTACCCAGGTAACGATCGAGGGTCAGCAGCACCAGGGTGATGGTCAGCACCGGGAAGGCAGCGACGATCAGCACGTTGGTCACCAGGGCAGTCCAGGTGAACACCGGCATCTGCATCAGCTTCATGCTCGGGGTGCGCATCTTCAGGATGGTAATGAAGAAGTTGATACCACTCAGGGTGGTACCCAGGCCCGCGACCTGTAGGCCCCATATGTAGTAGTCCATACCTACATTGTTGCTGTACTCGATACCCGACAATGGTGGGAAGGCCAGCCAGCCGGTGGCGGCGAATTCGCCGATCCACAGCGACAGCATGATCAGCACCGCGCCGGACACGAACAGCCAGAAGCTGAGCGAGTTGACGAACGGGAACGCGACGTCGCGCGCACCGATCTGCAGCGGCACGGCCAGGTTCATCAGGCCGGTGATGAGCGGCATCGCCACGAAGAAGATCATGATCACGCCGTGGGCGGTGAAGATCTGGTCGTAGTGGTGCGGCGGCAGGTAACCCTCGGACCCGCCGACGGCGATGGCCTGCTGGGTACGCATCATGATGGCGTCGGAGAAACCGCGCAGCAGCATGACGAAGGCGACGATGAGGTACATCACGCCGATCTTCTTGTGGTCCACCGAAGTGAACCACTCTTTCCACAGATAGCCCCACAGCTTGAACTTGGTGATCAGGGCCATGACGCCCAGGCCACCCAGCACCGCGCCGACCAGAGTGGTCAGCACGATCGGATCGTGGGGGATCGACTCAAGAGAGAGTTTTCCCAGCATGTTCATTCTCCCGAACCCATGTGGCCTTCATGGCCAGCGTGTTCGTGTTCTTCGGTGGCGTCCAGGTTCTTCCCGGATTCCTTGGAGTCATGCGCGTCCATCGGGGCGTGCCCCTCGTGCGCTTCATGGCTGGCCGCATCTGCCGCAGCAGCACCCGCGTGGGAATGCTTCATGCCGTAGTGCCTGTTGTCACCCATGTGCTTGGCGAGGACCCAGTTGAACAGGCCTTCTTCCACGGTGCCGTAGTAGGTAACCGGGTACCACTCGGAGTTCTTCGCTTCGCCCAGGGCCTTGAAGGTGGCCTTGTCGAGCGTTTCCGTGCCGGCGCGGACCTGGTCCAGCCACTGGCGGTACTCGGCATCGGTGACCGAATACGCGGTGAAATGCATCTTGGCGAAGCCCAGGCCGCTGTAGTGCGAGGACATGCCCGGGAATTCACCGGTTTCGTTGGCGATCAGGTGGAGCTTGGTCTCCATCGCCGCCATCGAATAGATCATGCTGCCCAGGTGCGGGATGAAGAAGGCATTCATCACCGTGTCGGACGTGATCTTGAAGTTCAGCGGGGTGTTGACCGGGAACTTGATCTCGTTGACGACCGCAACCTTCTCTTCCGGATAGATGAACAGCCACTTCCAGTCCAGCGAGATCGCCTCGATGGTCACCGGCTTGACGTCCGACTCCAGCGGCTTGTACGGGTCAAGCGCGTGCGAGGACCGCCAGGTCAGCACCGCCAGGACCAGCACGATCATGCAGGGGATCGACCACACCACCACCTCGATCGCCGTCGAGTGGGACCACTTCGGCTCGTAGCGGGCCTTGGTGTTGGAGGCGCGATACTTCCACGCGAAGGTCAGGGTCATGATGATGACCGGGATGACGACCAGCAGCATGAGCACGGTAGCCGTGATCAGCAGGGTCTTCTCATCCTGGCCGATCTGGCCCTTCGGACTGAGGATGGCCACGGCATCGCAACCGGTGAGCATCACCAGCAACGACAGCAGCAGGCCCGGGCGCAACCAGCGCCCAAGGGTTTTCAACGGAATCATCGGTCGATCCAATTGCGAGGGAATGCCGTTCCCCGTCCTGCCCGCTCCGGCCAAAGCCGGTCCCGCCTGCGGTTGAGACAGGCAGTGAGGTGGGGTCGAGTCAGCCTTTCAATTTTAGGCCGTCACGCAACATTTAAGAAGGGCATTGACAATGATCCAGCGCAGGAAGTGGCCGGATATCGCTGCGACACGTTGTCGCACCGGGTGCGCAGGGGGCGCGGATGCCGGAATCGGCAAAGCCCGATGAACGTATTCAGGAATGCAGCCAAGGCGCCTGTCGTTCGGCTGCATGGCTGGACGCCCCCTACCGCGCCGCAGCGCCATGGGGCGCGGGGTACTCGAAGCGCAGCTCGCGCTGGCCCTCCCCCACCACCGGCAGCAGCGGATCGACGCCCTCGCAGCCGGCGCGCAGCCGCAGTTGGTCCGCCGCAGGTACCCGGCCGCAGGTTCCGAAACTGCTGACCTGCACGCCCGACAGCATCGTCCTGAAGAACGCCTCTGCCTCCCGGCGCGCCTGCTGGCGGCTGGCTGTCGCCGCCTCCACGCTGTAGCGCAGCTTGATGGCGTACATGCGGTCAACCGCAAAGATCATCACCGAGCTGTATGCCTTGCCCTTGCTGCTGTAGCTGAAGTCCAGCGCGTTCGCGTCCACCCGCGCCGGTCCACCGGCGCCCAGGCTGGCCACCGGTACCACCAGCGGCTGCAGCGCGGACATGTCCCGTTCGCTGGCCATCAATTCCCTGCGCGCATCCAGCAGGGCCTCGCGCTCACCCTCGGCCATCGTCTGTTGCTCGGCCGGCTCCTGCAGGCCGACGGGATAGAAATACAGGTCGATCCAGCCGCTGGTGTCGCCCGGCCGCGCGAAGCGGATGGAAGCGCCACCGAGCACATCGTCGTACCGGCGCTCATCCACCGCGTGCCACTGGCCCACCTGCATCGGGTAGACCACGCTGGTGCCGCGCAGGAAGTCCCCCAGGAACGGCCCCCGGACAGGCGGCGCTGCATCGTCCGCGTCCAGTCTCAGGGTTTCCCTGGGAGCATCGCCGCTGCACTTTTCCTCAAGGACCGCCGCCACATGCGCGCGCAGGGTGCCGGCCTTCTGCAACGCGGCCAGGTGATCCACACCCGGGATCTTCAGCGCGGGATCGGCCTTCAGAAACACCGCGTAGGCCTTGAGTGCACTTTCCACGCCGGCCAACTGCCGGTCCACCTCGTCGCCGTCACTGCCCTGCGTGATCTGATAGGCCAGGTTTCCAAACATCTGCTGCGCGAGTATTTCCGGAGCGATCGAGGTCTCCTCATCCACGGTCTCGGGCAGCCCAAGGACCGGGCAGATAATCACCTGATAATCCGGCGTTTCCATCGTCCAGTTGAGCAGCCACCGCCGCATGTCCTGCGCACCGGGCTGCAGCGGAGAGGCTTCCAGCTGCCGCGCTTCCCGTACGAAACGCGTGGTCTCGGCCTCCTGCGCGGCCCATGCCAGCGCAGGAAGCGCTACCGGAACCACAAGGGCTGCGGCAAGGATGGTTCGGCGCAACACATTCCCTGATGCCATGGCACACGATCCCTGAGGCCCCGCGACGGGGCGCGCTGGCGCAGCGTATCAGGCAGCCCCGGGCCGGGACAGCGGGTTTGTACGACCCCGCTTGCCCCGCCAGGATGTCAGGACGTCAGGACGGCCTGATTTCCCGGCACACCAGTTCCGCCAGCTCGCGGCAGGCGAAGAACAGCCCTTCCACCACGCCCTCATCGAGGTGGCGGCGGGGCGTGGCCATGGTCTTGCAGCGGTTGGCTGCGTGCAGCATCTCCGCCGCCGTGAGGATGGCCACGGCCGCACGGTCGATCCGCGCCAAGGATTGTCTGCGGCCGTCGGACAGATTCTCTTCCGGCCAGAGCATGCCATCGGAGCCTTCGCCATCCCGGATACGGGTGAGGCAGCCCTGGAAGGTGCTGATATCGGAGGTGGGGTCTTCATCGTCGTTGACGGCATCAACAACATGGAGCGGTGGGTTCTTGCGCGTGGTCATGGCATCGGCTTCCGTGGCTGTATTTGACAGCGCCACCGCGCGGAGGCGGGTGGCGGACGGTGCGGGTTGCAAACCGGGCATAGCTAGCCGGTGGGTCCGGAGACCCCCACGCACCGCCCGCCATAAAGGCCGACGGATTGCCAGCCGGCACCGCTTCAGGACGGTGCCGGCTGGCAAGCGTTTACAGCTATGCTCGGGTTTGCACACCCGGCCACCCTTTTTCGGTGGCGCGCCATGTTGTCTACGCCTGCGCTTTCGATTCAATGAGAAAAATCCGAAAGGTTCGGAGGGAATCGAGAGTGCGGTGGGAAGTGTTGCATGCGGGGTGAGTGGCGGAGACGACGAGGAAAGTCGCGAGCGCACTGATGTAGAGACTTATGCGACATCTGGAGCCGCGAATGGACCGGAGATCAGCGGGGCGCGTGACGCTTTTCGCTTCCCAATTGTTGTACGGCGAATTTTCGCACCGTTGATGGACAACGCGTGGCTTGGGCCGTTATGACGCAATCGGTCTATTGAGCGTGCAGGAAACGACAGCCCGGGCGAAGGATGGACCGGCGGCACTCCGGCCTAAGGCAGGATCACGGCGTTCTGAATGACACCAAGTCGCTCGGCGTCCAAGGGATGCACCTTCCCTTCAGACAGATAGAACCTGCCCCGCACAAGTACGCGTGCAATTCCCTCTCTTTCAATGAGATCAGAAGCCACCGCCTCTCCATAAGCAACCATCGAAGAGACAGACTCACCGTCGTCCATGGCCTCCCTGGTCGGGAAAAAGAGAGTGGCATCACTGGCCACGCGAGCCCAGGCCCGGAACTCCACATCCCGGCCCTCAAACTGCTCGGGATGTGCCATCAGATAAACATAGGAGACAACGCAGAAATTTTCAGAACTTGAGTTTCCACGATACTTACAGATGTCAAAGCGCGGCGGGGCTTCACAGCCGGACAATGACAATAAAACCAGACCCGCAAGAACCAAACCAACCATCTTCATCGTGGCACCCAAGTGAAACATTCTTCCATTGAACTGCGGCAGCCTGGGCTTCCGCCTCCGTAACCTCACACTTTCAACGTTCGCAACTCCTCCCAAGGGCCATCCACGATCCTGGCTCGCCACACACCTTCGCTGCCCGGCCCGATCACGATGATAGCCGCGGCCAGGTCGCCGTCGTAGCCGGTGGCGATCAACCCATCCTGCAGAACGAGCGACTGTGCGGCAACGTCGTTCTGCGTGCCGCATAGATCGAGCCGCAGGTGGCCGTCGGCATCGCGGTTGTTGAAATCAACAAAGAGTCTCAAGGAAGACGCGCCGAGGCACCACAGCATGGGAACAATCAGCCCCTCGCCTTCGTCCAGCCTTCCCTCTTCCAGCGCGTCCATCGCAATCTGGGCGATTGCCTCACCGTCATGGCCCAGCCCCTGGCGCGACATCAGGGCAAGCAAGCCGGGCAGCTCGGACCGTGCAAGCCGATCCCGGGCGAACAGCCAGCGAACTGCGCGCATATGCAACGCGGGATAGGTAGCGGACAGGAAGTGACCTCGCACGACCCACAGGGCGGCGCGGATCAACGCATCGGAATCCGCACGCAACAGATACGTCGCAACGTCCGCATCAATCGGCGCCGGAATCCCGATGTCTCCCGACCAATACGCGTCCATCTGCACGGGATCGATCCCGCTGCCAACGGCCAACAGACCTGACTCAAGCAGGTGTGCAAGAAAAGCGTAATCCTCAGCTCCCACTATTGCCCCCCCCGGCTGGGTCGACTCTCACCTGGGCGAGCTGCGCCCGCTCTATCCAGGCTAAACACTCTTCAAGGCATCCCAGAAAGGAATACGCCACTCGCTTCGATATCTTCTGATCAAAGAGCAGGTAAATGCAACCGGGCTACTCCTGCCGATCACGGGGTTCTGCTGTAAGAACGATGCGCTTGGTGAGGGCGGATGACATCGGGCGGACTGTCCGTAAGTGACGGTAAGGCCAACTTAGGACAGGATGCGAAGTGATGTTTGGATGCGGATCGTCCGCGACCAACGTGCCCGCGTTAGCCTTCATATCGATGCCCTTCCCTTCCTTTTTACTATTTCAGACAATTCAGTCAGCCCGCACCTTCCAGCTGCGACTGCAGATGTCGGAAGGCTGCGACACATTCCGGAACGCCATCTGACAGGTCATCGAAGAAGAATTCCCTGTAGAAAATATCTGGCCAGATAAGAACGCTGCCACCGCGAATTTCAGTCCTCCAACAGTCCGGGAATTTTCCATCAGTCACTGAAAATATATTAACCGGCGCAAAAATCAGATTCCCATGATCGCTGACCAGCTGACAGGTAAGTACACCTTCCCGATACACAGATGAGGCTTCATGCAGGCTAAGCCCATAAACCGTGTATTCCCTCCCGCGAGTAACGGACAATCTAGGCTTTAGCTTACCCTCTGCACCGAGACCAGCGAGAACGCTCTCCCATTCATCGATAACTTTAACTCGCATTGAACTACTTCCCCTCTTCAATGATCTTTGTTTTTGTCTCAACAACCTGTCCGCTCGCCTGATTCCGATATGCGTGAGTGGAAAACTGCTGCCCATCTGGCGCCTTATGAGAAGAGCTTGACACCTTGGTCCAGTCTGACGCCTGGCCTCCGTGCACAGCGCTAAGACGCGCCGAATCCCGCAGCAACACTTCGCCAGGGCCGCCAGCAATGATGTCCCCTTGCCCTGAAATCAGCTCACCAAGCTGCTGCTCGCTGGCAAGTTGCTTATTCAATCTGACCCCATCCGCTATGTTGTCGGCACCTTTTATCAGCTTTCCAGCCCCATCCCCAACCACGGGGACAAGCCCTACTACTGCGGCAGCTATGTTGACAGCAGATGGATCCTGAACAGCTTCTACGCCTCCCTTTATGTCGCCAACAATGGGAGTAAAGTCTGCGACCATGGACGCAGCTTCACGGAACGCCTGTCTAGTTTCAGGCTTCGTCCAGTCGGTCTCGTAAACCGAGCGCGGCAGACTCTGCCGTCCATCAGGATCAAGGAACTTGTACGGATTCCCGTTCGCGTACCGATACCGATTGAACTGCCCAACCGGCTGCTCATACGCCGTCACCGGGTCGACCGACAGGAAAACACCCAACTGCGGATCCATGTACCGCTGCTGCATGTAGCTCAGCCCGGTAGCCGAGTCGCTCACATGCCCTGTGTACCCGGGTCCATCCGTGACCTGACCACCGACCACAGCCCCGTAGGGCTCATAGTCATAGCGTCTGATCACATTGCCGTTGACATCGCTTTCAGCCACAACAGAGCCCAGCGCGTCCGTGTGGATGTAGGTGACTGTCGTCTGCGCCATTGCGGCTGGCGACACGCAAAGACCAATGAGCAGCACGCAGCAAAGCCAGGTGCAAAATGCCCCCAACTTGCGAATTTGATCTTCAAATCTTCTGAAGCGGGACGACACACCGCCTGCAGTTCCCCCGAACCTGCGCATCCTTCCAATCCCTGAAAGAGCCTTGAAGCAAGGCTGGGTATTCGTAGCACAGGAATGGCCGGGTGCGGTTTCCGGGTTACGAGCAGGGCGCGGAGCCGGGCGCGTGGGAAGCCGAAAGGGCCGGCGGGCTGCGAGATTCGGAAATTGGGGGCTGCCAGCCATGGGCTGGCACTACTGGGGCCGGCATCCCGCCGGGCATGGCCCGGCGCTACCAGCACAAAAAAAGCCCCGGCCAAGGCCGGGGCTTTTCATCAAACATGGTGCCGGAAACAGGAGTCGAACCTGCGACCTACGCATTACGAATGCGCCGCTCTACCAACTGAGCTATTCCGGCCGAGCAGGCGATTTTACGGGTAGCCCACCCCGCTGGTCAATCCGCCCCTACCCGGTTGCCACAGGCCCGCCCGGCGGCGAAATCGGCCAGGTTGCCCAGGGTGATGGCCGAGATCTCCTGCAGCGCCTCCACGGTGAAGAAGCCCTGGTGGCCGGTCACCAGTACGTTGGGGAAGGTCATCAGGCGCTGGAAGGCCTCGTCGTCGATGATCTCGCCGGACAGGTCCTGGAAGAACAGCGCGCTTTCCTGCTCGTAGACGTCGATGGCCAGATGGCCCAGCCGGCGCGACTTCAGCGCGCGGATGACCGCATGGGTATCCACCAGACCGCCACGCGAGGTGTTGACCAGCATCGCGCCGGGCTTCATGCGCGCCAGCGAGGCGTCGTTGATGAGGTGCTGGGTGTCCGGCGTCAGCGGGCAGTGCAGCGAGACGATGTCCGCGCGAGCCAGCAGTTCGTCCAGCGCGACCATATCCCCCAGCCCGGCGAAATCCGCTGATGGGTACGGGTCATGGCCGAGCACCGTACAGCCCATGCCACGGAAGATGCGTGCGGTGGCCAGGCCGATCTTGCCGGTGCCGACGATGCCCACCGTGCGCCCGTGCAGGGTGCGGCCCAGCAGGCCATCCAGCATGAAGTTGCCTTCGCGCACGCGGTTGTAGGCGCGGTGGGTCTGCCGGTTGAGGGTCATCACCAGCGCCAGCGCGTGTTCGGCCACGGCTTCGGGCGAATAGGCCGGCACGCGGGCGACGAACAGGCCCAGGCGCGCGGCCTCGGCCAGGTCGACATTGTTGAAACCGGCGCAGCGCAGCAGCACCGCGCGCACGCCCAGCGCGTGCAGGGCCTGCAGCACGGGGGCATCAAGGCGGTCGTTGACGAATACGCAGACGGCGGCGCAGTCCTGCGCCAACGCGGCGGTGTGTACGTCCAGCGCGGCATCGAAGTGGACGAACCGGAAGCCCTGCCCGGCGCCATCGCGCGCGTTGGCTTCTTCCAGGAAGCGGCGGTCGTAGGGACGGGCGCTGAAGACGGCGATCTGCATGGGCGGGCCTGCACGGGAATCCTGCGCAGACCATAGCGCACCGGCGGCAATGCTGCCGCCGGTGCGCCCTTTACTCAGAACGCGTAGCCGAGACCCAGCATCACGCCGTTCTGCACCTGGCCATCGCGGCGCTCGCCCACGTAGTCCACCATCACCGACAGGCGGTCACTGGCACGGCTGGTGACGCCCAGGTTCCAGGCCAGCACCTGTTCGCCCAGGGTCTGGCTGCTGCTGCCGAACACCAGGTCCGGGGCGGCGGCGAAGCCGGTGCTGTAGCGGGCCTGGGTGTCGCCCAGTTCCTTCTGCCAGACCACGCGCGCGCGCGGGGTGATGCGCTCGCCGTTGGCACGGTTGAAGGTCTTGAACAGCTGCAGGCCGGCACCCACGCGGATGCTTTCCAGGCTGCCGCCACGGCCGGCCAGTGCGCCCGCGCCCTGCCCTTCGTTGAAGCGGGTGGCCGAGGTGCGCGCGTAGTCCACCACCGGCAGCAGCGGCTGCACCACCAGCCCGTTGCCGGTGGTGAAGCTGAAGCCGTGCTCCAGGCGCGCAGAGATCGCATCGTTGTTGTACTTGGCGCGCAGCGAATCGTTCAGGCCGTCGATGCCGGCAATGCCGCGGCGGGTGTCGTGGCGCAGGTCGGTGTAGCGCACGGCGGCCGACAGGTAGCCACGCGCGTAGGTGGCATCGATGTAGCCACCGATATCCAGCGCGCGCACGTCACCGGTGAAGCCGGAGCCATCGCGCGCCTTGGTCGACATGTCTGCCGCCGCCACGCTCACGCCCAGGCTCACGCGGTCATCGGCCACGCGCGTATCGGCACCCAGCACGATGCCGCCCACGGTGTGGCTCAGGCCGGCCACGCCGCCTTCGCCATCGATGCGGCCATGGCTGCCGAAGCCGCGGCCCCAGAAGCCATGGTTGCGCGCACCGGCGCCGCTGTCGGTGCCGGCCACGGCCTGTGCGGCGGGCTCGACCAGATGCATGGCCAGCTGGTTGAACAGGCTGCCGCTGGCCATGCCGGGCTGCGCTGCAGCCGACTGTGCCGCCTGCGCCGCCAAGCCACCGGCATCGCCGCTGCCGCTGCGCAGGCCGGCCTGGTGCTGCGTCACCACGCTGCCGATGCTGCCCAGCAGGGCGTTGTCGGCCAGGCGCAGGCTGGCGTGCCCGTCACCGCGCAGGGCACCGGCCTGCTGTGCGATGACATCGCGGTCGGCAAACTGCAGCGCGCCCAGCAGCGACTTCAGGCGGACATCCTGGCGGTCACCCGCCGCAGCCAGGGCAACGCCCAGGCTCTGGTTGCCGTTGCTGGCGGTCAGCTGTGCCAGCTGGTCGAAGCCCGGGTTGGCGGTCAGCGACAGGCCGTCTTCGGTCTGGTTGATGTTGAAGCTGAGCAGCGAGTTGTGGCGCGGGCGGAAGACTTCGTTGTCGGTGATGCTGGCGCTGTAGCCCGTATCGCCCAGGCGCACGGCGTCGGCGAAACCGTCCTCGTAGATCGGCCCGGTGATCAGTTCGCGCTGGTAGTTGCCGGCATAGAAGCCCTGGGCGACGTTCAACTCCAGGTGCGCGCCGGGCGAGATCACCAGCGCGCCGTCGGTCTGGCCGCCGTCGAAGAAGGTGCCCACGCGCAGGCGGCCGCTATCGCTGCCACCGGCTTCGGTGACATCGAACAGCACGTTGCCGCCCGGCATGATGTTGACGTAGCCGTGGGTGACCAGGTCGCCACCGCGCGGCATCAGGGTGCCGTACACGCGCAGGCGGTTGAAGCCGTCCTCGCGCAGCGACGGGCCGGTCGCGCCGAGCAGCGCGTCGGTATCGGTTTCCAGCGACGCGATGTCGCCGTGGCCGACTACCATGCCACCGGGCATCACCCGCACTTCCGGTGCGCGCAGCGCGCCACCTTCCAGGGCGATGGTGCCGCCGTCGACCAGCATGAAATCGGCGCCGGTGGTGGCCGAGGTGCGCCAGGTGCCGCCCTTGGCCACGCGGATCACGCCGGCCGAGTTGGCCAGCGCGGAGGCATCGAGTTCACCCAGGCGCAGCTTGCCCAGCAGCAGCTGCTGGATGCCCGGGTCATTGAGGTAGTCCTGCACCGAGGCATCGCCGATGCCGTTGGGGCCGTCGCTGGCGGCGTTGTAGATGCTGACCGCAAGGTTGATGTAGGTGGTGGCGTAGCCGGCGTCGTTCCAGCGCGAGAAGTCGTCCTCGACGAAGGCCTGCAGCTGGCGGGCAGTGGACATGTAGCCCGGGTTGATGTCACCGCTGACAGTGCCGGCGACGGTCAGGGTATCGCCGGGGTTACGGTAACCGGCCTCGGTGATGATGTTGTTGCTGTAGATGTCCTGGCCCGGGAAGAGCTGCAGGTTGCGGCCGCTGCCATCGGGATCGAAGCTGACCGACGTGCCGTTGGTGCGGGCCGGGTCGCGGAACACCAGCAGGCCGTTGGGCGCCACCACTTCATACATGGCCTTGTGCAGCAGGCCGGCATCCATGCCGCCGCCATAGTTGTCGGTGTAGATCTGGGTCATGCGCGGCGACGGCGCGTAGGTGATGCGGCCGCCGCTGCTGGCAGCGTGGATCTGCACCGAATCGACCGTCGGCAGATCGCCTGCCAGGTAACGGTTGACGCCGCCGGACTGCATGATCGAGCACGACGAGATGCAGTGCCCGGACACGATGGTGTCCAGGCCGTTGGTGCGGATGATGGCCTGCAGCCACTCACCGGCAATCAGCGCGCCACCGTTGGAGGTGCGCAGCACGACTTCGCGGATCGGCCGGCCTTCGGCCTGTGCCTTGGCCAGCAGGGCCGGCAGCGCGACCACGTCGGCGAAGGTGACGCCACCACTGAGGACGACGCGGTCGTCCTGCACGTGGTAGTTCATCGCCCCTGCGTTGCCGATCGCGCCCAGCGTTGCCATGCCCACCAGGCCGGCCAGGGCCAGGCTCAACTTCGAATGCTTCATTGCGGTCTCTCTCTCCAAACCCGCACCACGCGGGACGAAAGCAGAACGCCGCAGCGCGCCGATCTCCCCCAGTGCATCGCGCACGAAAATCTGAATGCGTTCACATAACGCATTGGCATACGACACGGACTTCCCCCTTGGGTCATCGTCTTGTAAAACTCGATGACGCGTTCGTCGTTCGAGGCCCTTCCCCTGTCCGCCCCCTCCCCCCTGCCCCGTCGCGCGCCGGACCCGGCCGGGGTTCCGGATGCCTTCATCGCCTTCATCCGCGAGGAACGCGCGCCGCTGTGCGCTTTCCTGCGCATGCGTGGTATCGGCCCGGATGATGCCGAGGACATTGCACAGGACAGCATGGAGCGGCTGATCCGCTACCGCGGGCGCAGCACCGACGAACTGCGCCTGCTGCTGTACCGCATCGCCCGCAACCGCCTGGCCGACCGCGGGCGTTCGTCGCAGGCGCGCGGCCACCTGCCGCTGGGTGAACGCGATGGCAGCGAGGAGCCGCAAGGCACTTCTCCCGATCCACTGCGTCAGGCAGAATCCGGCCAGATGATCGCGCTGCTGCGACAGGCACTGTTCAAGCTTCCCGAACGTGCCCGCGAGGTGTACCTGCTCAACCGCATCACCGGGATGAGCTACGCACAGATCGCCCGGCACTGCGGCATCACCGCCAAGACGGTGGAAAAACACATCGCCCGTGCCCTCCAGGGCCTGCGCAAGGAGCTGGGCAGCAATCCTCTCCACACTGATGGAGATAGTGAGTGACCCGCGACGCCTACATGGATGACACGTTGCTGTTCGAGCGCGCAAGCGCCTGGGTGGCCCGGCTGGAAGCCCCCGACTGCACGTCGATCGAGCGCGAAGCGTTCGAGGACTGGCTGGCCGAGCACCCTTCCCACGTCAGCGCCTGGGCACAGGCCGAGACGCTGCACCAGCGCAGTGCCGGCTTGGCCGGTGACCCGTGGCTGCGCACCGCCGCCAGCCGTGCCGCACGCGTGCCGGTACAGCGCTGGCTGCCTTCGGTGGCGGCGGCGGCCGGCGTCTGCCTGGCAGTGGGCATCGGCTGGATGGTCTTCACCGATGGCAACCCGACGCCGCTGATCTACGCCAACGCCAGCCACCAGCCGCAGGTGCGCACGCTGGCCGATGGCAGCGTCGCCACCCTCGATGCCGGCACCACGCTGAGCGCCCGCTTCGGCTGGCGCAAGCGCGAACTGGAACTGGAGCGTGGCCGCATGCAGCTGCAGGTGGCCGCCTCCTCGCGCGCGCTGCGGGTGCAGGCCGGCGGCAGCAGCATCCGCGATATCGGCACCACCTTCCAGGTCGAGCGGCTGACCGATGGCCGGGTGGAAGTGGCGCTGCTGGAAGGCGCCGTGGAAGTGACCAGCGGCAGCGCCCAGCACACGCTGGCCCCCGGCCAGCAGCTGCAGGTGTCGCCGTCCGGCCGCATCCAGCCCGGCCCGCAGCTGTCCACCACCGCCGCCGCCGAAGCCTGGCCCGAGGGCCGGCTGGTGTTCGACGCCACCCCGCTGTCCACCGTGGTCGAGCGCATGAACCGCTACGGCAGCACGCCGCTGGTGATTGCCGACCCGGACATCGCCGACCTGGCGGTGAGCGGCACCTTCCGTGCCGGCGATGCGCACGAACTGCTGTCTGCCCTGGAACTGGGGTGGTCGATCGCTGGCCAGCCGCGCAAGGATGGCGCGCTGGAACTGCGCCGCACCTACTGAGGCGGCGCGGATGCCCAGCCCCGGGGCACTGCGACAGGGCCTGATGGTCCTGCTGTGGCTTGCCCTGGCCGGCGCCACGGCCGCTGCAGATGCGCCCACCACCGCACCCACCGAGTACCGCATCGCTGCCGGCCCGCTGGTGCCGGCGCTGCAGCAGTGGGCCCGGCAAAGCGGCCAGGCGCTGGTGTTCGATGCACGCGAACTGGCCGATCTGCGCAGCCCCGGCACGCAGGGGCCGCAGGAACCTGCCGCTGCACTGAAAGCGCTGGTGGCCGGCAAGCCGGTCAACATCCTGCGCACCCCCAGTGGTGGCTTCGTGCTGCGCCGCCATGCCGTGGCTGCGGCACCGCCGGCCCGGATTGCGCCCGCCCCGCCACCGCGGCCGCAGCGGCCGGCACAGGTGGAACTGGCACCGATCCATGTCACCGGCAGCCGCCTGCCACGCAGCTCGGTGCAGACCACCCTGCCGGTGACAGTGATCGAACGCGAGGACATCCTGCGCAGCGGCTACGGCACGCTGTTCGATCTGCTGCGCCACCTGCCCGGCATGAACGGCCACCCGCCGCTGAGCACCTCGCGCGGCGGTGATTCGCTGTACCTGCCGGTGGGCGCCGCCGCCACCACCAGCCTGGACGGCATGGGCCCGCGCGCCACGCTGTTCCTGGTCAACGGCCGCCGCCTGCCGCGCTACCCGATGGTGTCGCTGGAGGAAGGTGGCTTGACCGACCTGGGCGGCATTCCGCTCAGTTTCGTCGAGCGCATCGAACTGGTACGCGGGGGCGCATCGGCCATCTACGGTGCCGATGCGATGTCCGGCGTGGTCAACATCATCCTGCGCGACCAGGCCGATGGGCCGGAGGCCACCCTGCAGACCGGCGCCAGCAGCCGCGGCGACGGCGACCAGCACCGCGTGCAGGCCGCCACCGGCGGCGTGCGCGACAACGGTGACCGCTGGTTCGCCGGCCTCGACCTGCACCGCCTGCGCCACGTGGCCGGCGACCGCCGCCGCTGGCATGCCGACAGCGAGCTGTACCCGATCGGGCTGATCCTGGCCAATGGCGATTACTACCCGGCCAGCGAATGCCACGCGCCGCTGCAGGAGGAAGAGGATGGCTGCTGGTACGACAGCGTGCGCCCGCGTTCGCTGCAGCCGGCATCGGACACCGTGGCCGGCTACCTGCGCTACCGCCACGAGCGGGGCGACGGCCGCTATGCCTATGTCGAGGCGCGCGCCAGCCACAACCGCCAGCGCTTCGAACTGGGGCCGACCGCAGTCGCACTGAACTTCAACCGCAACGCCCTGCTCAACGTGGTGCTGCAGGAGGGCGGCGAGGTGCAGCCGCGGGTGCGGGCCAGCGAAGGCGACCTGACCGTGGGCATCGGCCGCGACCAGAGCGGCCGCAGCTGGGAGGCCGGCCTGAGCGCGCAGCGCAGCCAGGTGGACCTGCGTACAGGAGGCGCCGTACGCAGCGAGCGCCTGCTGGAGGCTGCGCTCGCGCTGGACTTCCTGCCCGGTTTTTCCACGCTGCCACCGGGCCTGGCCGACGAACTGTTCCCCGACATCCGCAACCGCGGCCGTACCAGCCAGCTGCAGGGCTGGTGGGGCGTGCAGCGCGAACTGATGGACCTGCCCGGCGGCAAGGCGCAACTGGCCACCGGCATCGACCTGCGCCAGGAGCGCTGGACGTCGCTGCCCGATCCGCTGCTGGGCAAGGGCGAGCTGGCGCTGGGCCTGCCGCTGGAGCAGCGCCGGCTGTCGCGGCCGAGCAGTGCGGCCTACGCCGAAGTCGGCCTGCCGCTGGCCTCGACACTGCGCCTGGACCTGGCGGCACGGCTGGACCGCGATGATGGCGACAGCGCGTTCTCACCGCGCGCCGGCCTGCGCTGGAGCCCCAGCCCGCACTGGTCGTTCCTGCTGGCCAGCGGCCGTGGCTTCCGTGCGCCCAGCCTGTTCGAGCGGCGGCGACCGCCGGCCTACTTCGGCCTGCTGGCGCTGCCCGCATCGGACACCCTGCCGCCGTGCGCACTACCGCTGCGCGGCGGCGGCTGCGCGGTGGAAGTGGATGTGGTGGAGAACGATGCACTGCGCGCCGAGACCTCGCGCAGCCATTCGCTGGCGGCCAGCTGGACGCCCACCGACGCGTTCTCGTTGTCGCTGACCCACAACATCGTCGAGCTGCGCAACGAGATCCTCGCCCTGCAGCCAAGCGATGCACTGTGGAACCCCGACACGTGGGAACTGGATGAGCAGGGCCGCCTGCGTGACCTGCGCCTGTCATTCGACAACATCGGCCGCACCACCTCGCGCAACTGGGTGCTGCGCGGCGAATACCGCATCGATGCCGGCCGCGATGGCCAGTGGCTGTTCTCGCTGGATGGCCTGAAACAGCAGGAACTGCGCCGGGACCGCGCGCATGGCCAAGCGGTGGACCTGCGCGGCCACGCCACGCCCACGTTCGCCGGCATCGTCAACGTGCAGTGGCAGAATCCCTCGTGGGACATCGCCCTGCGTGGCAACCGCGTTGGCCGCACGCGTGCGTGGCTGGCCGGTGAGGACTGCCCGCAGCAACAGCACAATGATCGCCGCTGCATGAACCCGGCACAGCTACGCTGGAACCTGCACGTGGCACGCAAGCTGAGCCCGCGCGTGGTGGCCGCGCTGGACGTGCACAACGTGCTGGACACCGCGCCGGTGAACTACCTGGTTGGCAGTGGCGGGCAGATGGCCGGGCTGGATGATCCGCTGGGCCGCTACTTCCTGCTGACCCTGCAGTTCCGCTGACGGGCATTTGTAGAGCCGAGCCATGCTCGGCTGCGCTCTTGTAGAGTCGAGCTTGCTCGACTGCTCTTTCCAACAGCAGTCGAGCAAGCTCGACTCTACAAAAGCAACCCGCAAACCGCTTTCACGCATGCGGGGCTACAGTGGCCGCACACCCTTCTGGAGGCACGCCATGCGTCCCTCGATGTTCCAGGCCGGTGCGTCGCTGGCACTGGTGCTCTGCATCGCCAATGCAACAGCCGAAGAAACCGCCCGCGTCCCTGAGCCTCCCGACCAGCAGCTCGCGCCGTTGTTCCAGCAGGTGCAGCGCGCCCACCTGTTTGCCGACCAGAAGACCTTCGCCGATGCCGTGCCGCATCAGCCGGCTGCGGCCGTGCTGGCCGACTGGCAGACCGCACAGCGGCAACCCGGTTACACGCTGCGCGATTTCGTCGCGACCCGCTTCACGCTGCCGGGCGATGCGCCGGCCTACGTGCCACCCGCGGGGGAAACACTGCGCGCGCACATCGAAGGCCTGTGGCCGGTGCTGCAGCGGCACACCAGCACCGTCGATCCGCACGGTTCGCTGCTGCCATTGCCGCACCCGTACGTGGTGCCCGGCGGCCGTTTCCGCGAGGTCTACTACTGGGACAGCTACTTCACCCTGCTCGGCCTCGCGTCCAGCCAGCGCTGGCAGCAGGTGCGCGACATGGTCGACAACTTCGCCTGGCAGCTGGACCAGTACGGCCACATTCCCAACGGCAACCGCAGCTACTACCTCAGCCGTTCGCAGCCGCCGTTCTTCAGCCTGATGGTGGAACTGCTGGCCCGCCACGAAGGTGACGATGCATACCGGCGCTACCTGCCGCAGCTGCGCATCGAACACGCGTTCTGGATGCACGGCGCCGAGGGCCTTGCACCGGGCCAGGCGCGCGAACGCGTGGTGCGCTTGGCCGATGGCCAACTGTTGAACCGCTACTGGGATGCGCGTGCGGTGCCGCGTACCGAATCGTGGACGGATGACCTGGCGACCGCGGCGCAGGCATCGCAGCGACCGCCATCGCAGGTCTACCGCGATCTGCGCGCCGGTGCCGAATCCGGCTGGGATTTCAGCTCGCGCTGGCTGGATGACCCCGCGCAGCTGTCCAGCATCCGCACGACCGCCATCGTGCCGGTGGATCTGAACAGCCTGCTGTTCCAGCTGGAACAGACGCTGGCACGTGCCAGCACCGCATCAGGCGCGCGTGACGATGCGCGTCATTACCAGCAGCTGGCGGCCTCGCGCCGTGCGGCCATCAATACGCAGTTGTGGGATGCGCGCCAGGGCTACTACGTCGACCGCGACCTGGACAGCGGCCAGCAGCGCCCTGCCCTCACCGCCGCAGCGCTGTTCCCGCTGTGGCTGAAGATTGCCGACGCAGCACAGGCGCGGCGCACCGCCGATGCCGTGGAAGCCGGCCTGCTGCGCTCAGGCGGCCTGCTGACGACGCAGCACGATACCGGGCAGCAATGGGACGCCCCGAACGGCTGGGCGCCGCTGCAGTGGGTGGCGGTAGATGGGCTGCAGCAGTACGGCCAGCAGGCGCTGGCGCGGACGCTGGGCGTGCGCTTCCTGCGTACGGTGCAATCGGTCTACGACCGCGACGGCAAGCTGGTGGAGAAGTACGTGGTGGATGGCTCGGCCAGTGGCGGCGGTGGCGGCGAATACCCGCTGCAGGATGGTTTCGGCTGGAGCAACGGCGTGACCCTGGCCCTGCTGGATCGCCTGTGCGCACCGGAGCGCACCTGCGAAAGCGCCGCCGACGTCGAATGAGCGCGTTGTAGCGCCGAGCCATGCTCGGCTGCGCTTTTGTAGAGTCGAGCTTGCTCGACTGCTGTTGGCAGAAGCAGTCGAGCAAGCTCGACTCTACAAAGGGCAAAGTCGAGCATGGCTCGACGCTACAAAGGCCACCTGCCCACCGAACGGGCAATGGCGTACTGCGCGGCATAGTACGTGGACAGCACCAGCAGACTGGCCAGCGGCAGGCCGCCAGCGAAACGGTCCCAGGCCAGCAGTGAATCGCTGGCGACGAACAGCACGGCGCCGATCGCGGCCCAGCGTGCGCTGCACGATTCCGGAGCTGCCGGCTGCGGCCGCGCCCACGCGCGTGCCAGCGCCAGCACCGCCATCGAGGCAAGCACCACCACGTAGGCCAGCACCGGAATTCGCATCGGCGCCGGCAGGTGCGGCCACAGGCCCAGCACGTTGAGCGTGGCGAACGCACCCAGCAGCACCAACGCACCCCACAACCCAGCGCCCGCGCGCAGGCCAGCACGGAAGGCGACGATGTAGCAGACGTGGGCCAGCAGGAAGGCCACCAGCCCCGGAACGAACGCATCCACCGGCAGCATCAGCGCGATATCGCCCACGCAGGACAGCAGCATGCCGGCCAGCACCGCGCGCCGGTACGACGGCGATGCCGCCGGTCGTGCCTGCCAGGCGATGGCCGCGATCAGCAGCGTGGTTGCCGGCTTGGCGAGCCAGTGCAGCCAACGGCCATCACCGTGCAGGAAGGCGCCGACGATGGCCAGGATCGCTGCCAGCAGGACCAGGCCTTCGCGGCGCCACGACATCATCGCGCCTTCCACAGCTCGGCAAGGCGGTCCGGCTTGCCGGCGATGCGTTCCAGCACCGGGTACTGCAGGCCACCGTGGTAGTCGATGCGCATCGTGTCGATGCGGTCGAACTGCTTGACCAGCAGCACGATGGGCGCCTTGTCCTTGGCCGCGGCGGACACCGCATCCTTCAGGCGTTCGCTGCTGTACTCGCGGCCACCGACGGCAATCACCTTCATGCCCGGTGCCAGGCCGGCGTTGAAGGCCGGGCTGTCCCAGATCACATCACCAACCACGCCGGTGTCGAGCACGGTCGCACCCAGCGAGTACGCCAGCAGGGCCGCCTTGGCGCGCTTTTCCTGCACCTTGTAGGCCTCGTTGGGCGTATCGCGGTAGGCCAGCTTCCAGCCGGCCAGTTCCAGGCCACCGGTCAGCGAGCCGTGGCCGTCCAGGCGCTGCCGCAGGAAGCTGGCCCAGTCATACGGGGCGATGCCGTTGAGGGTCGCCACCACGTCCTCGAAGGTGTACGGCTTGACGTTCCAGTCGCCATTGCCGACGCCGAAGAACGCGCGTGCGAAATCATCCAGGCTGCGGCGGTTGCCGCTCAGATCGCGAAGCTTGCCTTCCACTTCCAGCCACAGCATCTGCCCGCCGGAGTAGTAATCCTCGCTCATCTGGTAGTTGCGGTAGGCCAGCCCGCGGCGCTGGGCGATGGTCGGGTCGTTGGTGGTGTCCTGCAGCGCGCGCCAGGCCAGGCCGGGGCGGCCCCGGTCATAGGTGGCCGCCACATTGGCCAGCGTGTCGCGGGTCTGCTCGGCCGACCACAGGCCCGAGCGCGCGGCCAGCACCTGGCCCCAGAACTGGGTCTGGCCCTCGTACACCCACAGCAGGCTGTCGCCCATCGGCACGTTGAAGTTGGCCGTCGCCAGGTCCGCGCCGCGGCGGTACTTGCCGTTCCAGGAATGGGTGTACTCGTGCGGCAGCAGATCGCGCATCCACGCGTTGCTGTCCCACTCGGTGAAATAGCCTGGCGCGGCGCTGTTCTCGCTGGAGCGATGGTGCTCCAGGCCGATGCCGCCGAGACGGTCGGTCAGCGCCAGCAGGAATTCGTAGTGGTCGTAGTGGCGCGCGCCGTACAGCTTGTCGGCCTGCTGCACCAGCGCACGATGCAGCTTGATCTGCGCGTCGGTCGGCTTCAGCGATTTTGCATCGTCGGCGAACACGTTGAGGTGCACCGGCACTTTCGCGCCCGGGTCGAGGTCGATGCGCTGGTGGTGCTCACCGGCAAACAGCGGCGAGTCGACCAGGTGGTCGTAGGAGATGGGCTTGAACACCACGGTATCGCCGTCGCGGCGCGCGGTTTCCAGTGCGGTGGCGTAGGCCCAGCCCTTGGGCAGGGTGACGCTGGCCTGCGCCTGCAGGTTGCGCGCGTCGACGCCGGCCGGGTACAGCGAATTGGCGTTCCACTGCAGGTTGAGCATTTCCGGGGTCATCACCACCCGGCCCTGGCTGCCGCCCTGCGAGGACAGGAAATCGAAGTGGGCGACGATCTCGCTGACACCTTCGGGCACGTCGACCTTGAATGCGTAGACGTTGAACTGGTCGCGCTGCCAGGCCAGCGGCTTGCCATTGGCGGTGACGCGCAGGCCGGCCAGCTTGTCGATCGGGCCGGTGGGCGAATGGTTGCCGGGAATCCACTGCGGGTACAGCAGGGTGACCGGACCGGGCTTGACCGGCACGGTGGCGGTCACCTTGAAGATGCGGCGAGCCAGGTCGCGCGCATCCACATCGATGCGCAGCAGGCCGGGGGCCGCGGCATCGCCCGGCGGCGAGGTCTGCGCCAGCGCAGGCGTGGCAGCCAGCGCGAACAGCACGGACATCACCAGGGCACGGGTCTTCATCAGGCAGGTTCCAGCAGGGGTAGAACCTTCGATGCTAGGCCTGTGTGGTGCGTGGCCCCATGGCCAAAGGTCATGGGCGCGCGCCCATCCACGCATGGCGTGGATCTACCGGGGATGCGATGCGCCGATCATGGGCGGTGCGCCCATCCACGCATGGCGTGGATCTACTGGGGATGCGATGTGCCGATCATCGCGGATGCCCATCCACGCATGGCGTGGATCTAC
>NZ_JACVTT010000077.1:0-23186 GCF_016624665.1 Stenotrophomonas sp. S39
CGCTGGCCGCCTAGCCCCCCCAACCGTCCAACTTCAGGGGGTCACTTCACCCTGGGGGCTCGATGGCGCCATCCATGGCGCCAACGGTCCTGCGCAGCCCCCTCTCCCCCTCCCGGACAGTTTCCTGCGGGCGCGGCCGGACCGCCCGAAAGCGGGGGCAAAAGCGGGGGTTGATGGCTTCGGAAGCACCGCGCGGCGCTGTGGTGGGTGCGGACCGTTGGTCCGCGCTGCTTTGGCTCCTGCCCTTGCCTTTAAAGAGCCAACCCACCGCGCTCGCGGGGTGATGGGAGGGCAGCGGGGGCCGGGCGGTGCAGGACCGCAGGCGCCATGGATGGCGCCTACGAGCCCCCAAGGGTGAGGGCGCTTTGCTTGCGAGGCATGCCTCGCAAGCGCCCGAACGCACAGCCGCCAGCGGCTGCGCCGGACCCCGGAGGGGGGTTTACGGCCTGTCCTGCACCGTCTGGCCCCCGCTGCCCCACCGACAACCAGCAGGCGCAACGCTTTCCCCAGTACACCCACCCCGATCGACCATTCAGCAAAAACTATTGATAGGAATGAAATTAGTAGTATCCTATCTATCTCTTATGGACACACCCCTCGACGAACGTACCCGGCTGCAGATGCAGCTCAGCTCCGGCCTGCTCTATGCAGGGCGGCAGTGGCAGCGTCTGGCCGACAGCCGGCTCGGCAGCTACGGCATCTCCACCGCCTGCACCATGCCCCTGTTGATGATCGGCCGCTCCGGCGGCGGTATCCGCCAGGTGGCGCTGGCCCAGCAGCTGGGCATGGAAGGCCCGTCCCTGGTACGCCTGCTGGACAAGCTGTGCGCCAGCGAACTGGTCCGCCGCGAAAGCGACGCCAGCGACCGCCGCGCCAACCTGCTGTGGCTGACCGACGAGGGACAGGTGCTGGTGCGCGAGCTGGAGGAACAGCTCATCGGCCTGCGCCAGGACGTGTTCGGTGAACTTTCCATGGAGGAACTGCAGGCCGTGCTGAAGGCATGGCGCCTGCTGGCCGAGGCGGCCGACCGCATCACGTGACGCCGTTCTCCTTGAAACACCGCCGCTGCCGTGCACGCGCCAGCGGCTTTTGCCCGTTGCCGTTGTCCTGTGTGTTGCCCTCCCCTCCCCCATCTCGCCCCCCTACCGATGCCCGGTGAATTCAGTCTCCACGGAGTGTTCGTCCCGACCCTGCTCGGGTTGATGTTGTTGGCCTACCTGGTCAACAGCGGCCTGCACGCGCTGCTGCAGCGTGCCGGCGCCTATCGCCATGTCTGGCATCCGGCGCTGTTCAACCTGGCGCTGTACGGGATCGTGCTGGGCCTGCTGTTCCACCTCCTGCGTTGGATGCAATCGTGAACAAGATCGTGAAGAAGACCCTTCCCATACTGCTGACCAGCGCAGCGGTGATCGTCGCCCTGCTGGTGCTGCGCCAGCTGTGGGTCTATTACATGGATGAGCCGTGGACCCGTGACGCCCATGTCGGCGCCGACGTGGTGCAGGTGGCCCCGGATGTGTCCGGCCTGGTGGAATCGGTGAACGTGGCCGACAACCAGGCAGTGAAGAAGGGCGACGTGCTGTTCGTGATCGACCGCGCGCGCTACCGCATCGCGCTGGAACAGGCCAAGGCCAGCCTGGCCGAGCGCCAGGCCTCGGTGGCGCAGCTGCGCCGCGAGATCGGCCGCGACCGCAGCCTGCAGGACCTGGTGGCCGCCGAGGATGCCGAAGTGCGCCGGGCCAAGCTGCAGGCCGCGCAGGCCGCGCTGGCCACCGCCCAGGCAGCTGTGGACCTGGCCGATCTGAACCTGGCCCGCACCGAGGTGCACGCGCCGGCCGACGGCCGGGTCAACGACCGCACCATGCGCGTGGGCGACTACGTGGTGGCCGGCAAGCCGGTACTGGCGCTGCTGGATACCGGCTCGTTCCGCATCGATGGCTACTTCGAGGAAACCCGCCTGCGCGGCGTGGCCCCCGGGCAGAGCGTGGACATCCGCCTGATGGGCGAGTCGACCGCGCTGCGTGGCCACGTGGAAAGCATCGCCGCCGGCATCGAGGACCGCTACCGCAGCAACGGCAGCACCCTGCTGCCGAACGTCACCCCGGCCTTCGACTGGGTGCGGCTGGCGCAGCGCATCCCGGTGCGCATCGCCATCGACGAGGTGCCGCAGGGCGTCGAACTGATCGCCGGCCGCACCGCCACGGTGACGGTGCAGACCAACAGCAGCAAGCACGCAGACAAGGCCGGCACCACGCCGACACAGGCGGGCCTGTGAACACCACCCTGCCCCGTCTTGGCCTGATCGTCGCGCTGGCCAGCCTGGCGGCCTGCAAGACCGTCGGACCGGATTACGCCCTGCCGGAAGGCTCGGCCTTCAAGCGCCCGGAGGCCAATGCCGCCTTCATCGACACCCGGAACCCGGACGTCGCCGCCAACCAGGCGCTGCCCGACCGCTGGTGGTCGCTGTACAACGACCCCGTGCTGGACGGCCTGATCACACAGGCGCTGCGTGACAACGTAGAACTGAAGGCCGCCGATGCGCACCTGCGCCGCGCCGCGGCCGTGTACGAACAGGCGATGGATGCCGGTGGCTTCGAGTACGAGGCCGAAGCCGGGGTCAGCCGCGCGCAGCTGTCGGCTGAGGCCTTCCTGCAGGAGCACGAACTGCCGGTGATCAACCTGGCCGACGGCAAGTTCTCCGCCAGCTACCAGTTCGACCTGTTCGGCAAGCTCAAGCGCGGTGCCGAAGCCGCCCACGCCGACGAACAGTCGGTGGCCGCCGCACGCGACCTGGCCCAGGTGAGCGTGGTGGCCGAGGTGGCCGACAGCTACCTGGAAATCTGCCACGCCAACCACGAACTGCACGTGGCCCAGCATTCGCTGCAGCTGCAGCAGCGCAGCCGCTCGGTCACCCAGCGCCTGATCCAGGCCGGCCGCGGCACGCCGCCGGAACTGGCCCGCGCCAACGCGCAGGTGGCCCTGCTGGAAGCCGCGCTGCCGCCACTGCGCGCGCAGCGTTCGGCCGCGGCCTATTCGCTGGCCGCCCTGCTGGGCCAGACCCCCGGCCAACTGCCGGCCGGGGTGATCGACTGCGCCGACGCGCCGCGCCTGGCCCAGCCGCTGCCGGTGGGTGATGGCCGCGCCCTGCTGCAGCGCCGCCCCGACATCCGCCAGGCCGAGCGCAAGCTGGCCTCGGCCACCGCGCGGATTGGCGTGGCCACCGCCGAGCTGTACCCGGACATCCGCCTGGGCGCCTCGCTCGGTGCCGCCGGCCTGCTGGAAGACTTCGGTACGCCGATGACCCAGCAGTGGTCGATCGGCCCGCTGATCTCCTGGACGCTGCCGTCCTCGGGCACCCACGCGCGCATCCACGCCGCCGAGGCCGGTGCCGATGCTGCGCTGGCCGAGTTCGACCATGCCGTGCTGCAGGCCCTGCGCGAGACGCAGACTGCGCTGGACCGCTACGCGCAGGACCTGCGCCGCCTGCAGTCGCTGCGCGAAGCCCAGCAGCAGGCCGCACTGGCCGCCGAGCAGAACCGCCGCCTGTACCAGGGCGGACGCACGCCGTACCTGTCCAGCCTGGACGCCGACCGCAGCCTGGCCACCAGCGATGCCACCCTGGCCGCTGCCGAGGCGCAGGTCTCGCGCGACCAGATCCATCTCTTCCTGGTGCTGGGTGGCGGCTGGCAGGCGACAGCCGCCCCGGCCGCGCCCGCCACCGCACAGGCCACGGCGAAGTAAGCCATGAACGCGCTGACCGACCGCCAGGCGTGGCTGTTCTCGATCAAGACCTACCTGGCCGCGGTGGCCGCGCTGTACATCGCCATGGCCGGCAACCTGTCGCGCCCGTACTGGGCGATGGGCACGGTGTACATCGTCAGCCAACCGCTGCTGGGCCCGACCCGGGCCAAGGGCGTGTACCGCATCGTCGGTACCCTGGTGGCCGGCCTGGCCACCCTGCTGGTGCTGCCGGCGCTGGTGGAAACGCCCCTGGTGCTGAGCGCGGCGATGTCGATCTGGCTGGCCGCCTGCCTGTTCCTGGCCCTGCTCAACCGCGGCCCGCGCGGCTATGCGTTCCTGCTGGCCGGTTACACCACCGCCTTCATCGGCTTCCCGGCGGTGACTTCGCCGGAAACCATCTTCGACACGGTGGTGGCGCGCAGCGAAGAGATCATCCTCGGCACGGTGGTGGCGGTGCTGGCCGCCTCGCTGCTGTTCCCGGCCTCGGTGCAGCCGATGCTGCGCACGCGCATCGGCAACTGGATGGAGGATGCGTCGCAATGGTGCCGGCAGATCCTCGAGCGCGGCCGTGCCCATGCCCCGCGCAACCGGCTGGCCGCCGACCTGGTGCAGTTCGAGGCCCTCATCGAGTTCCTGCGCCGCGATGATCCGCGTCATGCCGGTGGGGCCATTTCGATGGAACGCCTGCGCGAGCGCATGCTGCTGTTGCTGCCGGTGCTGTCCTCGATCGCCGATCGCCTGAGCGCGCTGCGCAGCGATGGCCAAACACTGCCGGAAGGCCTGCCTGCGCTGGTCGATGACATCCACGACTGGATCGACACACCCGCCAGTGCCAGCGACTACGCCCGCCTGCGCGCGCGCATCAGTGCGCTGAAGCCGCAGGTGGACAGCGACCTGCAGCACCTTCAGCTGGCCAGCCTGCTGCTGCGCCTGGAGGAGCTGGTGGACCTGTGGCAGGACTGCCGCACCCTCCAGCACGCGATCGACCACGGCACCGCGCCGCTGGACCGCGCGCACTACCGTATCCGCACCGAACGCGTGGCCGCCGACAAGCATGTCGACTACGGCATGGCGCTGTTCTCCGCACTCAGCGCGGGCGTGGCCCTGATGAGCTACTGCGTGCTGTGGATCGGCCTGGGTTGGGAAGGTGGCGGCAACGGCGCGATGATGGCGGCGGTGACGGCGGCCTTCTTCGCTGCGCAGGACGATCCGGCACCGAGCATGGTCTCGTTCCTGGTGTGGGCCATCGTCGCCTCGCTGGTGGCCGGCGTGTACCTGTTCGGCGTGTTCCCGGCCGTGCATGACTTCGGCCTGCTGGCGCTGGTGCTGGCGGTGGCGTTCCTGCCGCTGGGCCTGTTGCTGCACCACCCCAAGAGCGCGCTGTTCGCACTGCCGCTGACGGTGAATCTTGCCGCCCTGCTGAGCCTGCAGAACACCTACAGCGCCAACATCCAGAGCTTCCTCAATTCGTCCATCGCCATGTTCATCGGCATCGGCTTTGCAGTGGTGATGACCCGCCTGTTCCGTTCGGTGGGTGCCGAGTGGACCGCGCGCCGCCTGGTGCGGCAGGGCTGGACCACGCTGGCCGAGGCCGCCGAAGGGCGCGGCCAGCAGGACCGCCAGCGCTTCGCCGCGCGCATGCTCGACCTGCTGGGCCTGCTCGCTCCGCGCCTGGCGGCGACGCCGGAAGGCAGCGACATCGCCTCGGTGGACATGCTCAACGAGGCGCGCATCGGCCTGAACATCCTGCAGTTGCGCCGCGCCCGCCTGGAACTGCCCGGGCGCAGCCGCGAGGCGGTGGAGCACATCCTGGAAGAGATCGCCGCGCACTACCGCCGGCAGATCGCCGCGCGCCACCCGATTGCCGCGGCCGAAGCCCTGCGCGAGCGCCTGGACACATCACTGGGGCGCGTGGGTGGCGTGGCCGCCTGCAAGGCGCGCGATGAAGCACTGATGGGCCTGATCGGCCTGCGCTTCGCGCTGTTCCCGGAAGCGAAGGCGCTGGCGCCGGGGTTGGCGGACGCCGAAGCACCGTCGGTGTGATGCGATCCGCCGGGCGTGGCCCGGCGCTACCATCGTCATCCTTCGACCATGCCAACGGGACGGTTCAATGAGTTACGACATGATGGTGTTCGAGGCCAGCGTGGCCCCGCGCGACGCCGCGGCCTTCATCGCCTGGTTCGAGAAACAGGCGGAGTGGGGTGAGAACCACGAGTACGACGACCCGGCGGTGAGCAGCCCGGCGCTGCAGGCCTGGTTTGCGGAGATGGCACAGGAATTCCCGCCGATGAACGGGCCGCTGAGCAACGACAATGACGATCGTGCCGAGGTGACCGACTACAGCATCGGCCGCCAGGTAATCTACGGCGCGTTCGCGTATTCGGTGGCCGAGCGTGCACATGGTCGCGTGCAGGACCTGGCCGAGAAGCACGGCGTGGGGTTCTTCGACCTGAGTGCCGATGAGCCGGCGATCGTGTTTCCGGACGGGCTGGTGTTGATCGCGGAATGAAGGTGGCGGCAGGGCTGCGCCCTGCACCTGCGGTAGTGCCGGCCGCTGGCCGGCAACCTCAACGGCAAAAGCGGGTTTCCTGAGGGATGGCGCTCTGCTTTGGTGGGTGCCGACCGTTGGTCGGCACGGGGTCGGATATCGATGTCTGACAGATGTGTCGACCAACGGTCGACACCTACCAACAGCCGCAGTCGCCAGTAGATCCACGCCATGCGTGGATGGGGCTCAGAGCCCGTTCCCGTCGGGAACAGGATCCGACCCCGCTTCGGCACCCAGCCGCCACGCCAATCCACCGAGGCGGCTCGCGTGCCGCTTCAACGCTGCCACCAGCACCTCTTCGCTGGCGGCCACATGCAGGCGCTGGCGGGCGCGGGTCAGGCCGGTGTAGACCAGTTCGCGCGACAGCACGCGGCTGTCCTGGCGCGGCAGCTGCAACCACACTTCATCGAATTCCGAGCCCTGCGCCTTGTGCACGGTCATTGCGAACGCGCTCTCGTGCGCGGGCAGTGCGGCCGGGTGGAACGCACGGGGCTGTTCGGCGGTATCGCCGGGGAACCAGGCCACCATCGCGCCGCTGGGGTCGCGCAGGCAGATGCCGATGTCACCGTTGAACAGGCGGTGGCGGTAGCTGTTCTCGGTCACCAGCAGCAGCCGGCCCTGGAAGTAGCCGGGAGTATTGCCGGCCAACAGCTGTTCGATGCGGCTGTTGAGCCCGCGTGCCCCCTGCGGGCCTTCGCGCAGGGCGGTCAATACGCGCAGGCGGCCGGCCTGCTGCAGCGCGCGGCCGGGATCTTCCGCTTCGGCCAGCGCGCGCCAGTGCGAAAGCAGGTGCTCGCGCTGCCCGCGCAGCGGGTCGGCATCGTTTTCATGGAAGCTGACACCGGACAGGCTGCCGCCACGCAGCAGGGCCAGGGCCGTGCGGCTGTCGCCCTCACGCACGGCCTGCGCCAGCGGCGCCAGCTGCAGTGCATCGCTTTGCCGGTAGCCACGCTGCAGCTGCACGCGGCGGCCAGCGAAAGCGCGTGGCGCGGCCTGCGGCTGCAGGGTCGGCGCCGCCAGCAGGCCGTGCAGGGCCTGCGCATCATCGGCGCGCGTACCGGTGCCATCGCCACTGGCGCGCAGGATGGCGCTGAGCACATCGCCGGCCTCCACCGAGGGCAGCTGGTCGGGGTCACCCAGCAGGATCAGCCGCGTGCCGCTGGCGATGGCATCGACCAGCTTGGCCATCAACGGCAGGTCGATCATCGAGGCTTCGTCGACCAACACCACATCCACCGGCAGCGGGTTGTCGGCGTGGTGGCGGAAACGCGGCGAATCGGGAATGACACCCAGCAGGCGATGCAGGGTGGTGCCGGTGCCCGGCAACGCGGCGCACAACGCCGGATCGAGGCCCTCTTCCTGCAGGCGCTGCACGGCCAGGCGCAGGCTCTCGGCCATGCGTTCGGCGGCACGCCCGGTGGGCGCGGCCAGTGCGACCTGCGGCACCGGTTCGCCGGCGTGCAGGGCCTGCGCGGCCAGCAGCAGCAACAGGCGGGCGATGGTGGTGGTCTTGCCGGTACCGGGGCCGCCAGTCACCAGCGCCAACGGGTGGCGCAGGGTGACACCCGCGGCGCGGGCCTGGTGGTCTTCCTGCGCCGCGGCAGCGGGGAACAGCCGCGCGAACAAGGGTGCCAGCGCCGCCATGTCCGGTCCCGGCAACGGGTGGCGGCCGATGCGCTGCAGTCCTGCCGCCAGCTGCCGCTCGTATTCGCGGTAGCGGCGCAGGTACAGCAGGCCGTTTTCCAGCACCAGCGGTGCCTCGTCGGCGGCCGCGCCGGGGTCCTCCGGCTGCGCCACCCACGGCGAAGCCTGCAGCTGGGCCAGCCACTGCGCCGGCGTGGGCCAGGCCTGGAAACCTTCCAGCACGCGCTGCGGGTGTGCCGGATCGAACGCGGCATGGCCCTGCGACACCGCCAGCGATGCCAGTGCGGCGGCAACCGCCACGCCATCGGGCGTGTCCTCGCGCAGACGCCGCAGGCTGGTGGCCAGGGCATGGTCGAGGGTGCGCAGATGACCGCCGCGGTAAAGCTGCTGCAGCAGGGTGGCGCTCATGCGCGGGCTCCGATGGCGCGCGCGACCAGTTCGGCATGGGCGGCGTCGCCACCAGCGAACAGCGCATCGAGCCCATCCACCAGCGCCGGCGCGAAGCGGTCCACGTACACGCCATTGCCGTTGCCATCCAGGCCACGGCAGAACAGGTAGCGGATGCCGCCCATGTCGCGCACGTAGTCGTAGGCACCGCCCAGGCGGAAGCGCAGCCAGCGGTGCAGGGCCACGGTGTAGATCAGCGCCTGCAGGTCGTATTCGCTGTGGCGCATGGCGATCTGCAGCAGGTCCGGGCTGTAGCCCGGCAGGCGGTTGGATTTGTAGTCGAGCACGTACCAGCGCCCATCGCGCACATAGGTGAGGTCGATCTTGCCGGTCATCAGCCCTTCCAGCCGGCGGCGCAGGCCGAAACCGCGGCGCGCGCTGGAAATGCCATGGGCGTGCAGCAGCTGCAGCAGTGCCGGCACGGCGGTCGGTTCGATCGCGAAGTGGAATTCTATTTCGGCGCGGCGCTCGCCTTCGCCCAGGCTGTGCAGGGCACCGCCTTCGGGCAGCGCGACGGTGAGCGTGTGGCCGACCAGCGGCACCAGCACCGCCACGCCGTCGTCGAGGTCCTCGTCGGCATAGCCTTCGTCGTGCAGCGCCTTGCGCAGCAGCTCGGGCTGCCCTTCGGGCGCGGGTTGGCCGGGTGTCCAGCCGCACCATGCGGCGAAATCGACGTTCTCCAGCGCCTCGTGCAGCACGTTGCCGAAACGGCTGCCCATGAAGCGCGGGTCCAGCGGCGCGGCTTCGGCGGCAGCGGGTTCGGGCAGGGCCGGTTCCAGCGGCAGTTCCGCGCCGGCCGGCTCATCGGCCGCGGGCGACGGCAGTTCGGTCGCAGCGGCTTCGATGTCATTGCCGGCATCGGCATGTGCCAGCTGGGTGAAGCTGTACACCCACCAGTCGTGCGGCACGCGCCGGGTCAGGCTGCGCACGGCCGGCAGTTCGCCTTCCTGTTCCACCGGCAGCTGCGGCAGGCGCAGCACCGGCTCGCTGTCGTCGATATGCACATCGGCGTGCGCGCGCAGCCCCTGCAGGTCACCCAGCAGCGGTGCCAGGCGGGTCCTGCCCAGTCCGGCGAGGTCGCCGATGGCAATCCACAGCGCATGCTCGGCGCGGGTCAGGCCGACGTACAGCAGGCGCGCATCCTCGGCGCGTTGTTCGCGGTCGCGCTGCCCGCTGGCGGCATCCCAGGCCTCGTCCTTGTCCAGCTTCCAGTGCAGCTGGCGCTCGCCGCCCACGTGCACGGTGCAGTGTGCGGCGTTGTTGGGTGCGCCACCGTCGATGCCAACGAACGGCAGGTAGACCAGCGGGTACTCCAGGCCTTTGCTCTTGTGCAGGGTGATGATCTGCACGCGGCGCGCATCCGACTCCAGCCGCAGCAGCTGCTGTTCGTCGTTCTGGTCGGCGTTGGCCATCTGCCCCTGCAGCCAGTCCAGCAGGCCATGCATGCCCAGCGCCTGCGCGGAGGCTTCCTGCAGCAGTTCGCCCAGCTGCAGATAGTTGGTCAGCCGGCGCTCGCCATCGATCAGCGCCAGCAGGCGCTCGCCCTGTGCGGCGCAGACATCGGCCACCACGGCGAACGGGCCGCCGCGCTGCCAGCGCTCGCGCCAGTGCAGCAGCTGCGCCTGGAACGCACGCTGCAGGTCACCCTCGCGTTCCATGCTGGCGATCGCGCTGGCCCGCTGGCCGAGCAGTACCGTCGCCAGCGCCGCACGCAGGCGGCCTTCGTCGGCCGGTTGCAGCAGGGCCAGCAGCAGCGCGCGCAGGTCGCGCGCCTCGCTGGTGGAGAACAGGCTCTGCTTGCCGGCTGCCACCGCCGGAATGCCCACCGCCGCCAGCGCGCGCTGCACCAGCGTTGCCTCGCGGTGCGAGCGCACCAGCACGGCGATGTCACCGGGCCGCACGGGGCGGCCGCGCAGGATGGCGGTGCCGGCGCGCGCGTCCAGCAGGGTCTGGTGGATGTCCGCCACGCAGGCGTGGGTGGCGGCGGCACGCGAGGCATCGGCGCTCAGCGCCTTGTCGCCGTCGCTGCGCAGCACGCGCAGGGTCAGTGCCGGCGCCGCTGCACCGTCGCGCTGGTAGTCGTCGTCGCTGCGCACGCCACCGGGACGGACCGGCTCGAAGCCGATGCCCGCCTCCAGGAACGCGTCTTCGCCGCCGTTGTCGTACAGCGCCTGCAGCGCGCGCAGCACCGAGGGCCGCGAACGGAAGTTCTGGTCCAGCGGCGGTGCCGGCCGCGCGGCCTGCTTGGCCTTGAGGTAGGTGTGGATATCGCCGCCACGGAAGCCGTAGATCGCCTGTTTCGGGTCACCGATCAGGAACAGCGCCGGTGGCAGGCCCAGCTGCTGCACCTCCGGCGAATCGCCGAACACGGTGTGGAAGATGCCCCACTGGCGATCATCGGTGTCCTGGAATTCATCGACCAGGGCGATGCGGTACTGCTGGCGCAGCTTGCGCACCAGGTCCAGCCGCTGCGAGCCCTCCAGTGCATGGGCCACGCCATCGATCAGGTCGTCATAGGTCTGCACGCGGCGCGTGCGCTTGAGCGTGGCCAGGCGCTGGGTGGCTTCCTCGCGCAGGGCGTGCAGGTAGTTCAGCGCAGCGGCGCGCAGCCACTGCTCGCGCTGGGCCAGCAGGGCCACGTAGCGCTGCAGCGGGGCCTGCAGCGGCGAGGACGGCGTGCGGTCGGCGAACTTCTTGTTGGTCTTGGCCACCAGCGCATCGGGCAGCAGCGCCGGCAGGCGGTCGCTGGACAGCAGTTCGGTGGCATCGCCGCGCCCGGCCCAGGCCAGCAGCTGCCGGCCCAGCGGATGCAGCCAGCCCAGCTTGTAGGAAACGCCGTTGATCCACTTGTTGTCGACGGCCTCGCACAGGTCGAGGAAGAACTGCTCGCCATGCTCGCGCACGGCCATCGACAGGTCCGCCGCCGCGCCCTGCAGGGCCGCGCGGGGATCCTCCACCGCCAGCGGCTGCGGGCGCGGGTACAACGGCGGCGAGGCCAGCAGCGCGCGCAGGTCCGAGGCCAGCGCGTCCGGGTTCGACCACAGCCAGGTCAGCGGCTCCAGCGTCGCCGCATCGTTGGCGTGCACGCGCCACAGGTCAGCCGCCAGTTCCTCCAGCAGCTCGCGGTCGCTGGCCAGCAGCTCCGGCGGATCGAAGGTATGCCCGCTTTCCAGCGCATGCTCGCGCAGTACGCGGGTGCAGAAGCCGTGGATGGTGAAGATCGAGGCGAGATCGATTTCATCGGCGGCCGCCTGCAGGCGGCGTTTCAGCGCGACGGCGCTCTCGCTGCCCGCTTCAAGGTGGCGCTGCAGCACCTGCCGGGTCAGCAGCGCGTCGGGGGCCTCGTCATCGGCGGGCGGCAGATCGACCAGGCGCGCGGCCAGCGCCAGGCGCTCGCGGATGCGCTTGCGCAGTTCCTGGGTGGCGGCGTCGGTGAAGGTGACCGCCAGAATCTGGCCGATGCGCAGGCCCTGTTCCACCACCAGGCGGGTGAACAGCGTGGCCAGGGTGAAGGTCTTGCCGGTACCGGCGCTGGCCTCGATCAGGCCGATGCCCTGCAGCGGCAGCAGCAGGTAGGGATCCACGGGGGTGCTCATGCGTCGGCCTCCTTGCCGGTGCCCGCCGGGCCACGCCCATCGCGTACCGCACCGAAGACGACCTGGCTGTTGCGCAGCAGGTCGGCGTAATCATCGTCATCGGCGAAGGGATCGGCGCCGCGCAGCAGCAGCTGCCACGCATCGCTGTTGGCTTCGCCCCAGCTGCGGTCGCTGCCGTGCCACTGCTTCCAGCCTTCGCTGCGTTGTTTTTCCACGGGGGCGGTGAACAGCACCCAGCCGGTGTACGGGGCGAAGCGCAGCGGCTCGCGCAGGCCGCGCTGGCGCAGCTGCAGCAGGGCGCGCAGGGCGGCGCGTGCAGCCGCCGCGCCCGGTGCGGGCAGGATGTGCGGCCCGGGGCCGGCGTCGCCGCCATCGTGGAACTGCACCAGCGGCAGCGCGTCACCGGCGGCATTGGCCAGCAGCCAGTCCAGGCCCTGGCGGATCACTGCATTGCCGTTCAGCGTGCCGGCGCGCAGCCGCACCAGGCCTTCGGGGTGGCGATCGGCCACGCGGCCGTGCAGGCGCACGCCGTCGATCTCCACTTCATACCGACGGCTTTCCAGCGGCTGCCCCTGCATCCAGCCCAGCATCGCGCTGGCGTAGGGGCGGGTCTTGAGCTGTTCCGCCTCGAACTGGCGCTCGCCCAGCGCACCGGACGGCAGCAGGCCGCGGGCGCGCAGGCGGGGGTACAGCGGCTCGACATCACCGCTGATGGTGGCGCGCACCACGGCAGCCTGCACGCTGCGCTTTTCCGGGCCGCGCGAGGACAGCACCAGCGGCTCCAGGTCATCCACGTCTTCGACGTCGTCGGCCAGGCGCAGGCCCAGTGCCTGGGCCAGGAACTGCCCGGCCGGGTCGCACAGGAAGCGGCGCAGCGTATCCAGTGCGACTTCGGTTTCCACCGCATCGTCCACGGGCGGCGGCAGCGCGGCGTCGAACCACGGCTGCAACCCGCCACGCTGGCCGGCCATTCGCCCGGCGGCCGGGTGCCACTGCCGGCGGTAGCTGAAACGGCGCGGATCACCCTCGCCGAAGGCGGCAGGCGAGAACGGCTGCAGCGCATGGCGCACGGTGAACCCGCGGGTGGCCGCGACCGGGTCCTGGTGGTAGGCCGCAGCCGCGTCGATCAGCTCGCTGACCAGCACCGAGGGCTCGCGCACGCTGCCATCGCGCGGGTCGGCGCCCAGGTAGCTCAGGTAGAACACATCCTGCGCGGCGGCGAACAGCTGCAGGAACAGGAAGCGGTCATCTTCGCGGGTCGAACGGTCGCCCGGTCGGCGGCGCGGCGTGTCCAGCTCGGCGGTGAGCTGGTTCAGGCCAGCGGCCGGGTCGCGGCGCGGGAAGTCGCCATCGTTGAGGCCCAGCACGCAGATCACCCGGAACGGCAGCAGGCGCATCGGCACCATGCGGCCGAAGCTGATGCCGCCGGTCAGCAGCGGCGCACGCGTATCGGCCTCGGACAGGGCACCGGCGAAGTGCGCACGCACCACCTCCGGCGGCACGCCGTCCTCGAAGCCGGCCTTGTGCGCGTCGTCGGCAAACTGGTTGAGCAGCTTGCGCAGGCGCTCCAGCGCGCGCTGGCTGTTGGGTGAACTGGGTGCTTCCGGCAGCAGCGCATCGAGCAGGGACAGCAGGCGCTGCCGCCATTGTGCCGGGCTCAGGGTCTCGCCCAGCCTGCGCTGGTAGAGCGCCAGCACGCGCAGCAGGCGCAGCAGCCGGTCCAGCGCGTCCAGTGCGCCGCCCTCCAGTTCGATCCATGGCGCGACGCCGGCCAGGTCCACATCACTGCCGGTGGCGTGGCCCAGCAGCAGGCGATCCAGCGCGAACTGCCAGGTGTAGGCATCGTCGCGCGGCGCCAGCAGCTGGCCGCGATGGTTGGCATCGAGGCCCCAGCGCGCGCCGGCCTGCTGCAGCCAGCCATGCAGGCGGTCGAAATCCACCGCCTCCAGCCCGGCCGCCTCGGCCAGCGGCGCGCTGGCCAGCAGGTCCAGGATCTCGTTCAGGCCGAAGCGCGATACCGGCAGCGACAGCAGGTGCACGAACACGTCGGCCAGCGGCTCGCCCGCCAGCGGGCTGCTGTCGGCCAGCGCATAGGGAATGTGTTCCTCGTCGCCGCCACGGCCACCGAACACGGCTTCCAGGTACGGCACGTAGGGATCGATGTCCGGCGCCAGCACCGCGATCTCGCGGGCCTGCAGCGGCGGGTCGAAGCGCGGGTCCTGCAGCAGGCTGCGCAACTGGTCGTGCAGCACCTGCAGTTCGCGCAGGCGGGTATGGCAGGCATGCACCTGCAGGCTGGGGTCATCGCTGCGCAGTTCCGCGCGCAGTTCGCCCGAGGGCAGCGCGCGGCGGTGGAACAGATCGCGCTGCAGGCGGTGCAGCAGGCTGTCTGCCAGGCCGCCCTCGGCCAGGGTCGGGCGGGTGTCATCCTCGGGATCGGAGTACGCGGCGATCTCGCCGGCCGGGTGCACCACTTCGTAGCTGCCCAGCACCGCCATGAAGTCGCGGCCAGCCGCGCCCCAGGCCTCCAGCAGGCGGTTCTCGCCCGCGGCCTCGCCGAAGGGATCGGGCGCGCCGCTGCGCAGGCGCTCGGCCAGGGTCTGCAGGTCGCCCCAGTAGGACTGCACCGGCGTGGGCATATAGAAGTGCAGCTCGCCCACGCGGGCCTGGGTGGCCATCACCCGCAGCACATCGGGCGAGATGTTGAGCGTGGCGAACGCCGACAGGCGCGGCGGCAGGCCGTTCGGCTTCGGCTTGTCCGGGCCTTCGAAGCGATCCAGGTAGGCCTGGATGCGCCGCGCGCGGTAACCGCGTCCGCCGGCGATGGCCCGCCACAGGATCGCCTGCGGATCGGCCGGGTCGGCGCCGGCATCCCAGCGCAGCAGCCAGTCACGGCGCCAGGCCTGGTACTTCTCGAACACCGAGGCCAGCTCGCCCGCCAGCGCCCACGGCTTCAGGGCATCACCGCCGGCAAGATAGGCCTGCAGGGCACGCATTGGTGGCTGTGCCAGCAGCGCGGGGTCGCGCAGCGCCTGGTACAGCTTCCAGTGCAGGCCGGCGGCATCGAGGTCGTCGCTTTCGCCGGTGACGTTGGCGTTGAGCGCGCGTGCGACGAACTCGCCCGGGGTGAGGAATTCCAGGTTGGCGGCCACGCCATACTCGGCCGCCAGGGTTGCCTGCAGCCAACGCCGCATCGCCACCTGCGGGATCAGCACCACCTCCGGCGCCAGCAGCGGCTGGCCCGGCACCGGGGTGCGCACGTTGCGGGCCAGCAGGGCGGCCAGCACGTCCAACGAGTTGGAGTGGTAAAGGCGGAAGTCGCTGAACGGGTCGGTCATCGTGCACAGTGTGCAGGACGCTCGGCAGTATTCAATGGTGACGTACGTCACTGGGGGACGCAGCGATCGCTGCGATGGATTGTTCCGGCACCCCCGGGAATTGTCCCGGCCTGTCGCCGGCCGCGACGTGCCACAATACTGCACCGTCCAGTCTGCTTATGTTCAGCCGACTGACCCCACCCTTCGATGTCTAAAAAACGTTAATGGTGCCCATGTCGGCTTCCGCCTCCAGTCTGGTGCAGTTGTCCAACGTCCGCATCGACCGGAGCGGACGCACGATCCTGCGCGACGTTTCGCTGCAGGTTCCACAGGGCAGCATCACCGCCGTGCTGGGCCCGTCCGGCAGCGGCAAGTCGACCCTGCTGGCGGCGCTGACCGGCGAACTGCGCCCGGTCGCTGGTGAGGTCACCCTGTTCGGCAAACCCATTCCGCATGACAGCGGCGCGCTGCTGGAAATGCGCAAGAGCGTGGGCGTGCTGCTGCAGGGCAATGGCCTGCTGACCGACCTCACCGTGGCCGAGAACGTCGCCCTGCCCCTGCGCACCCATACCCGCCTGCCGGCGGCGGTGCTGCGCCGGCTGGTACAGATGAAGCTGCACGCGGTGGGCCTGCTGGCCGCCGCCGATGCCTGGCCGCGCGAGCTGTCCGGTGGCATGGCGCGCCGCGTGGCACTGGCCCGCGCGCTGGCCCTGGACCCGCCGCTGATGATCTACGACGAGCCGCTGACCGGGCTGGACCCGATCGCCTCCGGGGTCATCATGAGCCTGATCCAGCGCCTCAACCACAGCCTGGGCCTGACCAGCATCATCGTCAGCCACCACGTGCATGAAACCCTGCCGATCTGCGACCAGGTGATCGCCATTGCCAATGGCGGCATCGTGTTCCAGGGCACGCCCGAAGCGCTGCAGTCCAGCCAGGACCCGCTGCTGCGGCAGTTCCTGCATGGCCAGCCTGATGGCCCCATTCCGTTCGATGCTGCGCCGCGCGCGAGGGTTGCCTGATGCCGTTCGTGCAAGCCACCCGTTCGCTGGGCCGCGCCGGCCTGTTCTCGCTGACCGTGCTGCGCGGTTCGCTGCCCACGCGTGATTTCCTCGCCGAGCTGACCCGCGAGATCTACAAGATCGGTGCGCGTTCGCTGCCGATCATCGCCGTCGGCGGTGCCTTCGTCGGCCTGGTGCTGACCCTGCAGGGCTATCGCACGCTGACCACCTTCGGTGCGGCCGACGCGTTGTCGACCCTGCTCGGCCTGTCGCTGTACCGCGAACTGGCGCCGGTGCTGACCGCCCTGCTGTTCATCGGCCGCGCCGGCAGCTCGATCGCCGCCGAACTGGGCCTGATGCGGGCCACCGACCAGATCAAGGCGCTGGAGCTGATGGCCATCGACCCGGTGGCCAAGGCCGTGGCGCCGCGCTTCTGGGCGGCAGTGCTGACCGTGCCGCTGCTGACCGGCATCTTCTGCTCGCTGGCCATCAGTGCCAGCTACTTCGAAGCCGTGCACGTGCTGGGCCTGGACAATGGCGTGTTCTGGTCGGCGCTGCGCAACAGCGTGGACTTCTGGGATGACTTCGGCGTGGCGATGCTGAAGTCGGCGATCTTCGGCGGCACCGCCGCGCTGGTGGCCTCCTACGTCGGTTTCCATGCCGAGCCGACCATCGAAGGTACTTCGGTGGCCACCACCCGTGCGGTGGTCAACGCCTCGCTGCTGGTGCTGATGTTCAACTTCGTGCTGTCGGCAATGTTGTTCACCTAACCCCTCCTTTGGCGGTGCGCAGGGCGCGCGGCCACCACGACTCGATCAGGTAATCCACATGGCCATACGCGGTCCCAGACTCGAATTCTCCGTCGGCGCATTCCTGCTGCTGGCCCTGGCATCGCTGATGGTGCTGGCCGTGGCCTCGACCAACCAGCGCTGGAGCTGGGGCGGCCAGGGCTATGAGCTGAAGGCACGCTTCTCCCAGGTCGGCCAGCTGCGCAAGCAGGCGCCGGTGAAGATCGGCGGCGTCACCGTCGGCCAGGTCGCCTCGATCGAACTGGATCCGGTGAAGTTCGAGTCGATCGTGACCCTGCGCATGGACAGCAAGGTCAAGGACCTGCCGGCCGACACCTCCGCCGGCATCTTCACCAGCGGTTTGCTCGGCGAGAGCTATATCGGTCTGCAGCCCGGTGGTGATCCGGAAGTGCTCAAGCCCGGTGAGGAGATCGTCTTCACCCAGCCGGCGGTGGACCTGCTGCAGCTGGTCGGCAAGTACATGTTCAGTGGCAGTGCCGGTGGCGCTGGCCAGAAACCCAACGATGGCGAGCAGTCGCCTGCAACGGAACCGCAACCATGAAGATGAAACTGATCCCGGCCCTGCTGGCCTCGTCGCTGCTGCTGGCCACCCCGTTCCTGGCCCAGGCGCAGTCCGCCCCCGCCGCTGCCGCCGCCCCGCAGGGCCAGGCCGGCAAGGTGGTGATCGACGCCAGCAGCCGCATCATGTCGACCCTGCAGCAGCGCCGCGCTGAGTTCACCAGCAACCCGGCCAGCCTGCGCAGCTACATCGACAGCGAACTGACCCGCACCTTCGACCGCGACTATGCCGCGCGCCTGGTGCTGGGCACGCACGCCCGCGGCGCCTCCGACGCCGACATCAAGCTGTTCGCCGATGCGATGGCCGACAGCCTGATGCAGCGCTACGGCTCGACCCTGCTGAACATCCAGGGCAAGCCGAGCTTCCGCCTGAAGGGCGAGAGCCCGCTGCCGGGCAACCGTGGCGTGCGCGTGGCCACCGAGCTGGTGCGTGCCGGCAACGAGCCGACCCCGGTCGAGTACTGGATGCGCAACGTCAACGGCCAGTGGAAGATCTTCGACGTCAACATCGAAGGCATCTCCTACGTGCAGACCTTCCGCAACCAGTTCGACGCCCCGCTGCGCCAGAAGGGCATCAAGCAGGTGGCCAGCGAACTGCGCAGCGGCAGCATGCAGGCCGGGCCGGCCGGCAATGGCAAGTAAGCCGCTGGCACTGCTGGAAGGCGACACCCTGCGCCTGCGCGGGGTGCTCGACCGTGCCGCGGTGATCGCTTTGTGGCCGCAGCTCCAGGCCCTGCCGGCAAAGCTGGCACGACTGGAGCTGGGCGAAGTCGAGCGCGTGGACAGCGCCGGCCTGGCGCTGCTGGCCGAACTGGCCGCGCGTGCGCGCACCCAGGGCCACCCGCTGGCGATCTCCGGCACCCCGGCTGGTTTCAACGAACTGAGCGCGGCCTACCGGCTGTCGCCCGATCTGGATTTCAATGCACTTTCTGCTGCGAGCTGACATGAACGTCGTACGCGCCATTCCCCTGATGATCCTGGCCCTGGCGCTCAGCGCCTGTGCCGGCAAGCCCGCGCGCAGCGATGCGCCGGTGGCCGACACCGTGGTCCCGGCCAGCACGGCCGCCGATGCACCCGCTGCCGATACCGGCACGGTTGAAGCGGCACCGGCTGCCGCCGCGGACGACGCAACGGCGACGGCCACCCCGCCGCCGGCCGACACCGCCGAAACCGATGCCGCCACGGCGGCCGCCGCCGCCGCACCTGGTGGCGATGACGATTTCGACGCGCTGTACGGCAACGCCGGCACGGCCGCCACCACGGCTGCCTATGACCCGTGGGAGCCGCTGAACCGCCGCGTGCACCGCTTCAACGTGGGCGTGGACAACGTGATCGCGCGCCCGCTGGCAACCGCCTACACCCACGTCGTGCCGCGCTTCGCACGCACCGGCGTGAGCAACTTCTTCAGCAACATCCGCTCGCCGGTCACCATCCTCAACCAGCTGCTGCAGGGCCGCCCGGATGATGCGTGGGATACCCTCGGCCGCTTCCTGATGAACTCCACGGTGGGCATCGGTGGCCTGTTCGACCCGGCCAGCAAGGCGATGGTGCCCAACCGCCGCGAGGACTTCGGGCAGACCCTGGGTGCCTGGGGCTGGCGCCGTTCGCGCTACGTGGAACTGCCGTTCTTCGGCCCGCGTACCGTGCGCGATGTGTTCGGCCTGGCGGGCGACATGCCGCTGTCGCCGATGCGCACGATCGAGGAAGACAAGATCCGCATCGCCCTGCAGGGCCTGCAGCTGGTCGACACCCGCGCGCAGCTGATGGCGGTGGACGACCTGCGCAGTTCGGCGGTGGATGAGTACGCGCTGGTGCGCGATGCCTGGCTGCAGCGCCGCAACTACCAGATCGAGAACGACCTGCGCGGCAAGCGCGAGCGCGGCAGCGACGATGAGAATTCGCCGATTCCGGTGGATGCCATGCCGATGCCGAACTGGACCAACTGATCACCGTGGTCCATGCATGAAAAACCCCGCCTTGGCGGGGTTTTTTTTTGCGCGGCCTGGGGTCGGAGCCCTTTCCGTGGGAAAGGGATCCGACCCCGTGCGATCAGGCGGCGAGTGCGGCGTCGATCGCCTCACGCAGGCGCGCGTCATCGGCGGCCACGTCCGGGGCGAAGCGTGCAACGACCTTGCCATCGCGGCCGACCAGGAACTTCTCGAAGTTCCACAGCACTGCCGGTGCGGCGTGGATCGGAATCTCCTTGCTGGCCAGGCGCTCGCGCAGCGGGCCTTCACCGATGGCCTGCGGCTGCGCAGCGGTCAGCTGCTGGTACAGCGGGTGGGTGTCCTCGCCGGCCACGCTGATCTTGGCGAACATCGGGAAGGTGACGTCGTAGGTCAGCTGGCAGAACTGCTGGATTTCCGCTTCGCTGCCCGGCTCCTGGCCGAGGAAGTTGTTGGCCGGGAAACCCAGCACTTCCAGGCCCTGGGCCTGCTTTTCCGCGTACAGCGCCTGCAGGCCTTCGTACTGCGGGGTCAGGCCGCACTTGGAGGCGACATTGACCACCAGCAGGACCTTGCCCTGGTAATCGCCCAGGGTGGACGGCTGGCCGTCGATGGTGGTGAGGGAAACATCCTGGATCGGGGTGCTCACGCGGGGGCTCCGGCTATGGCGGGGAAAGGTCCACCAGCATAGCGCTGCGCGGATGCGCCGCGTGCGATCAATCCACGCAGATCGTGCCCTGCGCCTTGCCGTCCTCGATGCGCTGGCGGCAGCCGAAGTTCTGGCTGACATCACGCTGGCAGGTGCCCGTTGCCAGCACGCCCGCCTCGGCTTCGCCCGTGGCCAGGCACTGGCCGCTGCAGTCGCGCTTGCTGCTGCAGGCCTTGCCGGCATCGGCATAGGGAATCACGCACTGCACGCGTTGCAGGCGGCCCAGCGGTTGCAGGGTGCCACCGGCGGCGCGGCAATCCACATCGCGCGCTTCCTGGTAGGCCTCGGTGGCTTCCGGCGTGTCTGCCGCCGCCGGCTGTGCCGCCGCATCAGCGGCGGGCGGCGTGCTGCTGCAGGCCGACAACAGGGCGGCGAAGGCCAGGCTGGCAAGGAAGCGAAGACGCATGGTCGGACCTGCAGGCGGTAATCGAGGCCGCCAGCATACGCATTGCATGGTGCAGGTGGTGTGTCAGAGCACTCAGGTCTCTTCGCCCTCGCTGGCCTCGTCCTCGCCACCCTCTTCTTCCGCCTCGCCCAGGTCGCCCAGCAGCTGCTGCACCTGCTCGTTGGCCAGCGTCTCCACGCCACGCAGGCGGCGTTCGATGGTGCGCGTCTTGCGGCTGGCCGCACCGATGCTGCGGCCGACCGTGGTGATCTGCTTCTCGGCCTTTTCCAGGATGCCGGCGAACTTGCCGAACTCGCTCTTCACCGCACCCAGCAGGCTCCACACTTCGCTGGAGCGCTTCTCGATGGCCAGCGTGCGGAAGCCCATCTGCAGGCTGTTGAGCAGCGCGGTGATGGTGGTCGGGCCGGCCACCACCACGCGATGGTCGCGCTGCAGCAGGTCGACCAGGCCGGGACGGCGGATGACCTCGGCGTACAGGCCTTCGGTGGGCAGGAACATCACCGCGAAATCGGTGGTGTGCGGCGGCACGATGTACTTCTCGGAGATCGACTTGGCCTGCACCTTCACCGCGCGTTCCAGCTGCGCGCCCTGGACGCGCACCAGCTCGGCATCGCCCTGGTCCTGCGCGTCCAGCAGGCGCTCGTAATCCTCGCGCGGGAACTTGGAATCGATCGGCAGCCACACCGGCGCGTCGTCGCCACGGCCAGGCAGGCGCACCGCGATGTCGACCATCTCGTTGCTGTCCGGGCGCACCTTCACCGCGCGCGCGTACTGCTCCTGGATGAGCGTCTGTTCGAGGATGTTCTCCAGCTGCACTTCACCCCAGCTGCCGCGCGTCTTGACGTTGGTCAGCACGCGCTTGAGGTCGCCCACGCCGGTGGCCAGCTGCTGCATTTCGCCCAGGCCGCGCTGCACCTGTTCCAGGCGCTCGGAGACCAGCTTGAACGACTGCCCCAGGCGCGTTTCCAGCGTGGTCTGCAGCTTCTCGTCCACGGTCACGCGCATCTGTTCCAGCTTCTGCGCGTTGTCGCTCTGCAGCGCGCGCAGCTGTTCTTCCAGGGTCGTGCGCATCTCGGCGATGCGTTGTTCGTTGCGCTGGGTCAGCTCCTGCAGGCGCAGGCCGAGGCTTTCGGTCAGGCGCTGCTGCGACTGCGCGCCTTCCTCGCGGCCCTTGCGCGCATCGTCCACCAGGGTCTGGCGCAGCGCGCCCAGCTGGCTGTCGGTGCGGGTGGTCAGTTCCTGCAGCTGCTGGCCGAAGGCATGGATGCGAGCTTCCTGCTGTTGGCCGAACACTTCCAGCTGCGCGCGCAGTTCCTGCAGGCGCTGGCCCATCAACGCACCGCTGCGCTGCTGGCTTTCGGCCGCTTCGGCGCGGGCCTTGCGCGCATCTTCGCCAAGCGCTTCGCGCAGCAGGTCCAGGCGCTGGTCGGTGCGGGTGGACAGATCGGTCAGCGCGCGGGCGAAGCCATCGAGCTGTTCGCGCAGTTCGCTGCGGCCGGCCCGCGCCTCCTCGCGCACGGCCTGTTCCAGGCGGTCATGGGGCGGGCGGCGCAGCAGGGCGACCAGCTGCAGGACGAGGACGGCCAGGAGGAGGGCGCCGAGGAGCAGGAATTCAGTTTGCATGCCGCCAGTGTAGGCTGGCCCCGTCTCAAACGCTGCGTCTGGCCATGCTCGAACTGTACGGAAAGCCGACCTCGATCAACGTGCGCAAGGTGCTGTGGCTGTGCGCCGGGCTGGACCTGGCGGTGCGGCACCATGCGGCACCCGATGCCGAGCTGCTGCGCGGGCTGAACCCGAACGCACAGGTGCCGGTGCTGCGCGAGGGCGACTTCGTGCTGTGGGAGTCCAACAGCATCTGCCGCTACCTGGCCGCGCGCGCCGGGCGCCACGATCTGTTGCCGGTGGCGCCGCAGGCACGGGCGCGGGTGGAGCAGTGGATGGACTGGCAGGCGACCGATCTGAACACGGCGTGGCGCCACGTGTTCATGGCGCGCGTGCGCCGGCATGCCGATTACCCGGACGATGCGCGGGCGGAGGCGAGCCTGGCGCAGTGGAACCGCCTGATGACGATGCTCGACGCGCAGCTGGCCGGCCATGCGCACGTGGCCGGCGCGGATTTCACCCTGGCGGACATCGTGCTCGGCCTGTCGACGCAGCGCTGGCGCAGCACGCCGGGCGGCAAGCCGGTGCTGGCGAATGTCGAGGCGTGGTTCGAGCGCTTGCGGCAGCAGCCGGGGTTTGCCGCGCACGTCGACAACGGCGTTGCCTGAGGGGTGGGGTTTGTTTGCAGGGCTTGCAGCCCTGCACCTGCTGCAAGCCAGAGCAACGTCAACGTCAAAAACCTGCATCCCGTGGGCATGGCGCTCACGCCCCCGCAACCGGACCCACCCGCCTTCGACAGTTTCCCGCGATCTGTCAGAACCTGCTGCTGTTGGTGGTGGGTGCCGACCGTTGGTCGGCACACGAG
>NZ_JACVTT010000078.1:0-22920 GCF_016624665.1 Stenotrophomonas sp. S39
TGCTTCTTTCTTTTGAATTCCCGCTCTCGTTCCGCGCGCGCAGGAAACTGTCCGGAGGCGGAGGGCTACCGCAGGCAGGACCGTTGGCGCCATGGACGGCGCCTACGAGCTACATGGACGTATTTACCGCGTGTCCTGCCTGCGGTAGCCCTCCGCCTCACCCATGAACCGGAAGGCGCCGCGAAACGATCAACCGTTACTCCTCCAGATACCCCGCCCCGCCCAGCTGCCGGGCCTGCCGCTGTATCCACGCCGCCCGCCGCTGCACGTACGGCCCCGGCTTGGCCGCGTTGTACCGCCGCGGCGCCGGCAGCACCGCCGCCAACCGGGCACTCTCGCCCGGTGCCAGCCGCGCCGCGTCCTTGCCCCAGAACGTCCGTGCCGCTGCCTGCGCGCCGTACACGCCATCACCAAACTCGGCGATGTTGGCGTACATCTCCAGGATCCGCTCCTTCGGCCAGAACGCCTCGATCAATACCGTGTACCAGACCTCCAGGCCCTTGCGGATCCAGCTGCGGCCCTGCCACAGGAACAGGTTCTTGGCCACCTGCTGGCTGATCGTGCTGGCCCCGCGCAGGCGCCCGCCCTTGGCGTTGTGGTCACGCGCCTTCTCGATGGCCTGCAGGTCGAAACCGTTGTGGTCGGGGAAGCGCTGGTCCTCGGCCGCCACCAGCGAGATCGGCAGGCTCGGGGCCATCTGGTCCAGGTCGCGCCACTGGTAATGCAGCCGGTAGGACCAGTCACCCTCGCCCAGCGCCTCGCCGTAGCGCCACAGCATCACCGTGGACAACGGCGGGTCGATGAAGCGCAGCACCAGCACCTGCAGGCAACTGAAGCCCACGAACAGCACCGGCAGCCACAGCAACCGCTTCCACCGCCAGCGTCGGCGCGCCGGCGTGGTCGCTGCGGCCCCTGCGGCCTCCACCTTGTCCTGCTCTCCCCCTGCCCCCATTACTGGTGCATCCTTCTCATGCCTGGTTGTCGGCGCATTATCCGGCAACCGCCCCTGTTTACGCGCGATGTGAGCCGATGACCGCCCAACCCGATTCCCTGATCCGCTTCCTGCTGCCCGACGCCGGCGTCCGTGGCGTGCACGTGCAACTGCAGGCCACCTGGCAGGAAATCCTGTCCCACGCCGTCTACCCGGACAACGCCGCCGAACTGCTCGGCGAGGCCTGCGTGGCCTCGGCCCTGTTCACCGGCCACACCAAGGTGGACGGCCGCCTGTCCATCCAGCTGCGCAGCAACACCGGCCTGCGCACCCTGTTTGCCGAGTGCACCGCCGCCGGCACCCTGCGCGGCATCGCCCAGCTGGCCGACGGCGCCGACGCGCCGCGCGACCTGTCCAGCCTGGGCAGCGACGCCCTGCTGGCGATCACCATCGAGAACCCGGGCCTGGACCCGCGCGAACCGCAGCGCTACCAGAGCCTGGTGGCACTGACCGCGCCGGCGCTGGATGAGGCCTTCGAGGACTACTTCCGCCAGTCCGAGCAGCTGCCGACCCGCCTGCTGCTGGCCGCCGACCGCAACGGCGCCGTGGGCCTGCTGCTGCAGAAACTGCCCGGCGACGAAGGCGACGACGACGGCTGGGCCCGCGCCAGTGCCCTGTTCGACACCCTGGGCAAGGCCGAACTGCTGGCCACCCCGGCCGAGCAGATGCTGCACCGCCTGTTCCACGAGGAGAAGCCGGAACTGATGGGCAGCAGGCCGCTGGCCTTCGGCTGCTCCTGCTCGCACGAGCGGGTGGCCTCGATGCTGGTCTCGCTGGGTGAGGAAGAAGCCCGCGCGGCCGCCGAAGACACCGGTTCGGTGGACGTGCGCTGCGAATTCTGCGGACGGGAGTATCACTTTCCTTTGACGGAGTTCGGCATACTGTTCCACGGTGCCGAGGGGACTGTACCGGCACCTGAACGACTTCAATGAATGAGCAGGTCTTGTGTTCTGGGGAGGATCAAGGCTTGTTAAGATTTCATAAACACCCTAGGATCGAGTTCCCGCCCCAGCGGGAACTTCCGCTGCTCATCCCTGTCTGAACTGGTCCGATGCGTACCTTCCTGCGTCTACCGCTGGCCCTGCTGATCGCCCTTGGCGCGATCACGGGCGCGCATGCGCAGAGCAAGGACACCCGCACCGTGCTGCCGGTCTGGAACAAGGGCAGCGGCAAGGTCGAGGCCCTGCTGTACCTGGAACCGACCGGTGAGCAGGCCGCCGGTGCCCGCTGGCACTTCGGCCGCAACTCGCTGGACGCCGCCTTCGGCCTGTCCTCGGGCGATTCGCTGGGCCTGCTGTGCAACAGCAGCAGCGGCACCAGCATCAGCGGCCTGGCCAGCCAGTGCATGCTGGCCAGCCTCGGCGATGACGATGACGGCATCGGCCCGAACTCCCGTCGCCTGACCGGCACCGCCGCGTTGAACCGGGGCATCAACCGCCTGGGCATCACCGCCGGTACCAGCCGCGAGACGCTGCCGGCCTGGCTGGCCTCGCCGAACAAGACCCCGTCCCTGCGCGCCGAGCAGAACGACCTGACCGTGTTCGCCCAGCGCAACATCGGCCGCGAAGGCTTCGTCTCCATCGCCGGTACCTACGCCAAGGCGCGCCTGGTGCCGATTTCCGATGCATCGCCGGCGCTGGTCGACCGCTGGGACAGCAAGAGCCTGAGCCTGGGTGCCGGCTACGGCAACTTCACCGGCAGCATCATCGGCCGCGTGGTTGACGTTCCCGGCAAGCCGGGCAAGTGGGAGGGCCTGGGCATCGGCCTGACCTGGCGTACCCCGTGGTCGGGGCAACTGACCGTCGGTGCCGAGAACGTGATCAGCCGCGGCAAGAATCCGTTCTCCCCGCGCAACGAAAGCAACGACGACGGCACCGTGCCGTACGTACGCTACGAGCAGGACCTGTAAGCGCGTACAAGCGACCGGGCCTATCCAGTATCCAGCAGCGGGCGCCACAAGGCGCCCGTTTCGTTTTTGTACCGTTGTGTCAAGGCTGAATGGCCGACTCGGTACATTTCGATACCCGTCGACACCTATCTACTGAAAGTTTTTTTCCTTTCTGCATCGGTCTGGTGCGGCGACAACCTGCCCTGCCCCGGCATAAGTCATTGAAATCAAATATCTCCTTTCAGGTGAAACCGTATGAATTGCGTGAATTAACACGGCTTTAATTTTTCGGGGGGGGCCGTTACTATCGATTCAGCCTCGTATTTTTTGGAGCCCTGTTTGGCTCCGTGTGCGCAGGCATTACCCCAGCCAAGTTTTCTTGGAGAGAGAGAGCCAATGAATTTCAAGTCCAACACGCTGCGTGACGCTGTCGTCGTCGCGCTGATCGCTGGTGCGGCAACGTCCGTCACCGCCCAGGCGCAGGAAGCGACCAACCTGGATCGCATCTCGGTCACCGGCTCGCGCATCAAGAGCACCGACATCGAGACCTCGCAGCCGGTTCTGAGCCTGACCCGCGCAGACATCGAAAAGCAGGGCGTGACCTCGGTCGCCGACATCCTGCAGCGCGTCGCCGCCAACGGCGCGGCGCTGAACCGCACCTTCAACAACGGTGGTGATGGTTCGTCCGGCATCAGCCTGCGCAACCTGGGCGCCGAGCGCACCCTGGTCCTGGTCAATGGCCGCCGCTGGACCACCGGCCTGGACGGCAGCGTCGACCTGAACACCATCCCGGTGGCGATGATCGACCGCATCGACGTTCTGAAGGACGGCGCTTCGACCATCTACGGTTCGGACGCCATTGCCGGCGTGGTGAACATCATCACCAAGCAGAACTTCGACGGCGCCGAAGCGAACGTCTACAAGGGCCAGTACAGCGCTGGTGACGGCGAGCGCGAAGCCGCCGACTTCACCATCGGCACCACCACCGACCGTGCGTCGGTCGTGATGGGCGTGTCCTACGTGAACGAAAAGGCAGTCATGGCAGGTGATCGCAAGATCTCTGCAGGCGGCCCCCCGTTCTTCGGCGGCCAGAGCAGCACCGGCATCCCGGGCTCGTACATCCGCAATGACGAGCGCTACGTCATCATCGACGGTGTTGAAACCCCGTTCGATTCCAATGTCCACGGCTACAACACTTCGCCGGACAACTACCTGCTGACCCCGAACGAGCGCACCTCGCTGTTCGCCACCGGCTCGTACAACGTCACCGACAACATCACCTTCCGCACCGAGGCGATGTACAACGAACGCAAGTCCGAGCAGCTGCTGGCTGCCATGCCGGTCACCGGCATGACCCTCAGCGCCGACAGCATGTACAACCCGTACGGCGAAGAGCTGACGGGCGTGAACCGCCGCTTCAATGAAACCGGCGGCCGTTCGTTCAACCAGAACGTCAAGAACTGGCACTTCTACGGTGGCTTCGAAGGCTTCTTCGAGTTTGCTGGCCGCAACTTCGACTGGGATGTTGGCTACCGCTACGACAAGACCGACCAGAACGACCTGACCTACGGCCTGTTCAACGTGCAGCGTCTGGATGAAGCCTATGGCCCGTCGGCAATGCAGGGCGGCCAGGCTGTCTGCCTGACCGCAGGCGGCGCTGTGATTCCGGGCTGCGTGCCGATCAACCCGCTGGGCGGCCTCGGCTCGGTCAGCCAGGCAGCACTGGACTATGCATCGTTCACCGCGCATGACTCGGCCAGCCTGGTTTCCAAGAGCTACTACGCGAACATCTCCGGTGAAATCGTCCAGCTGCCGGCCGGCTCGCTGAGTTTCGCAGCCGGCTATGAAGGCCGTAAGGAAAGTGGCCAGTTCGATCCGGATGCGTTCATTGCTGCTGGCCTGAGCACCGGCAACGGCGCCGCACCGACCAAGGGTGGCTACGACCTGGATGAGGTCTTCCTGGAACTGTCGGTTCCGTTGCTGGCTGACCTGCCGGGTGCGAAGCTGCTGGACCTGAGCATTGCCTCGCGCTTCTCCGACTACAGCAACTTCGGCAACACCACCAACAACAAGTTCGGTTTCCGCTGGAAGCCGATCGACGACCTGATGGTGCGTGGTAACTACTCCGAAGGCTTCCGCGCGCCGAGCATCAACAACCTGTACCGCGGCGACACCGATTCGTTCGAAACCTATGCCGATCCCTGCTCGGCCTCCAGCGGCCGTCGCACCGGTGCGGTTGCCGTACAGTGCGCCGCCGAAGGCGTGCCGGCAAACTTCCAGCAGCCGGGTGCCGGCAGCGGCGCCAACAAGCAGACGCCGGAACCGTTCACCTGGACCTCGAACCCGGATCTGAAGCCGGAAACCTCGACCAGCAAGACGCTGGGCCTGGTGTGGAGCCCGAGCTTCGTGCAGGGCCTGAACGTGACCCTGGACTGGTGGCAGATCAAGATCGAAAACGCGATCACCCGCCCGGCCATCCAGGACATCATGGATCGCTGCTACGGCGGTTCGCCGCAGGAACAGGCAGCCTACTGTGGCCTGATCACCCGTGATCCGAACTACGGTACTGCCACCCAGCGCTACACCATCACCAACGTCGACATGCCGCTGCAGAACCTGGCGTCCTACAAGGTCGAAGGTTGGGATCTGGGCATCGTGTACAAACTGCCGGAAACCTCGTTCGGTCAGTTCAGCATCAGCCTGGACGGCACCTACCTGGCCAAGTGGGACACCAAGTCGACCGAGGATGCTCCGCTGGATGGTCGCGCCGGTCGCTACCTCGACCAGGATCCGTACTGGCGTGTCCGTTCCAACGTGTACGTCGATTGGTCGTACGGCGATTTCGGCATCAACTACGGCCTGCGCTACAAGTCCGGCATGACCGAAGACTGCCCGTTCGATCCGGTGGGTGACGCCGACCTGGTGGGCTACTGCTCCGATGGCCAGAACGGCAAGAACCACATGGGTGCCACCACCTACCACGACGTCCAGTTCCGCTACAACACGCCGTGGAATGGCACGGTCATGCTCGGCCTGAACAACGTGTGGGACAAGAACCCGCCGGTTTCCTACTCCACCTCGTACAACATGTTCGACCCGCAGTACGACCTGCCGGGCCGCTACATGTACATGCAGTACAAGCAGAAGTTCTGATCGGTTGATTGATCTGTAACTGCAGCAACGGCCCCGCAAGGGGCCGTTGTTTTTTGTGCCGCCGGCGTGCTGACGATGCAAAAGAAGCCATGTACGCTGCGTCTGCGCGTGAAGAACACAGCGCGGAGCCCATAAAACGACAAGGATCAGGTCTGTAATGAACTCCCCATCAACCGTTACGACCGAGCGACTCGTGTTGGCACGCCATCAGCCTCATGACTTCGACGACTGTGTGGCCATGTGGCGCGATCCCGCCGTCGTTCGATTGATACGTCCCACACCGTTTGACGAGAGCGAGACGTGGAGCCGCATGCTGCGCTACGTCGGTCATTGGGAATTCATGGAATTTGGCTATTGGACCATCCGCACTCTCGCCGGGGGAGAGTTCTGCGGGGAGATCGGATTCGCCTACACGCACCGAGAGGTGCCAGCAGAATATGCGGGAGCACCTGAATTCGGATGCACCCTTGTCCAATCGGCGTGGGGCCGCAATATCGCAAAAGAGGCTACCCACGCAGCGTTGGGCTGGATGGATCAGGAGCGAGGACTGAACCGTACGATCGCCTTGACTGCGGAAGCCAATCGCGCAGCGATTGCGTTGGCGCAGTCGGCTGGTTACGTGCGCCGCCAACAGGTCCCGTATGAGGGACACGCATTTGTCCTGATGGAGCGCGGTGTTGACGGCCAACCGCATCCTCCGCGTCCCCATACGCAGCTTGCCAGGCCCAGCTCCCCCTGAGGCTTCGTACCAGGCCACCCAGCTGTGCCACAAGGGCGCCGCACACCGGAAGCACGTATGCAGCGCCCTTTTCCAACAGGCTACTGACTGCGCCGATTGGCCTCGCCGTGCCTGGAATAGAAGTAAACCAGTGAATTACGCTCGCCAGCAGTCACCTTGCTGACCTCATGCCGGTACTTGCAGGTCGTGACAAGCACTGATCCATAAGACGCGCGATAGGCGTGTTGCTTGCCGCTATCGTCATGGACGACGAAATCCCCGCCCTCGAAGCTGCGACCGAGCTGCACGATCATCGAGTAGTCATAGTCAGGATTACTCGCTGCGTCCAAGTGGAGACCAATGAACGAGTTGGCCGTCATGCGGTTCATCTGGCATCGCCGGATATGGAATCGCTCGTCGGAACGAAACAGTGCTGCCAGGATCTGCGCGCGCGGCTCACCGTACAGGATGTCCAGTATTCCTCCGGAAAACGGTTGATTGACCACGGTCGGCAACTCACCCGCCCGGTCCACCATGATGCGACGAACGTAGATATCGTGCGTATCACCAGCATCACCGTTGGTTACGGTCTCCTCGGCGATCTGGGCCTGCAGGCCCTCAAGCCGGATCACCTCGTCCTCGGTAAACACCAGTCCTGCCGGTATCAACGTGCTGCCAGTCTGCTCCAGCTCATCAGCATAGGGCAGGTAGACGTCCAGCGCATTGCTTTCAACTACATTGCTCACTTCACACTCCTCTTCCTTGCGGTGATGAAACTACAACGTCAGCGAACTGAACGGATTGAGGCAAGAAGCTGTTCGCACTGCTCCGTCGTCAATGCGGCTGCCCACCCGGCGCGAGCGCCACTGCCGGCGTTGACCACCGCCGACTGGCTGCCAGAACGCACCACGATGCCGCTTGGCCTTTCCCCATGCAGGTACATTCCCAGTACCAGTCGATGGTTGGCGTGTGCACCGCCAGGTTCGTCGGCATGGCTGAACATGGGTGTGTCCACGAACCGTTGTGCGATCCAGGTATCCAGGCCAGCCATGTGCAGGTGGTTCCAGAGCGCCTCTGGGTCGAGGCTGCTGCCCAAGAGGATGCCCTCCCCGCCGTAGGTATTTTTCTGCTTGAAGATCAGCGTGTCTTTTTCCTCCAGCAGCTGATCGCGGTTGTCGCGCGTCACCTGCCAACTGGGCAGGAGGAACTCCCGGATTGCGTCCACCTGCTCAGGGGTGAACAGGGAATGGTTCGCCGCGTCCCAAAGCATGGGCAACCACCCTTTGCTCATCAACAGCTCTGCTTCCAGGCCATTGGAGAAGCGCGCGCCACGCTGCAGCAGATCGTCATAGAGATCAACGCGGACGGTGACGTCGTCAAACGTGAAACAGCGATGGATCAATGCGCGGGAAAGATCGCGGTGGCCGCACCATGAGCGCGCCAGCGTCGCCTCGTCGTGCACTTGGATATCCATACCGGGCATATGGCGCGAAAGATGACAATGCGCGAGGTACTGGTTTGGATAGCCGAGTGCGAGGTGGGAACTCCAGTCGAGCAGCACCAGCTGCTCCGTCTGCTGGCGTTCGCAACTAGCACGATAGAGCTTGGCCAGGTTCTCAAATGGCGAGATGTCGACGTCCGGCCCCGGAAAATCTGCTGCGTCTGCAAAGATCCGGTAGTAGTCATGCAGTTCGCCACCGCCGACAGCCGCCGAATAGTTGAATTCGCAGATCGCATGCCCCTGCTGCAGCGGAATCAGGTCAACCCGTACAACCCGATGAGGGCTGTTGATGAGCTGGCTCCAATCCACGTACTGCTGCCATTCGGATGGAAGCGCGAGCGCGTTCAGCACATCTGCACGCGAATGACGCGCCAGCAGCGCACGGGCCAGACTTGCCTGGGCATCGAGAATCTGAGCACACGCCACAGCCAGACGGTCGTACTCAGCGCGATCGAACACCAGGGGGTGTGGCATCAGACGGATGCGTGGCGCCCCGATATCCCTGCAGAAACCATCAAGGGCACGGGTTATGGGAGCCTGCAGGGAAGATGTGCCGATCGAATCCAGCACCGGAATCGCCCGTTTGTTCCATTCCGTGAACACCCCCCCTCCTGAATGCCATCCGTGGATCCCGTTCCGGATGTTTGATGGTGTCATGCCATCTGTCAAGCGCGCCCGCCGGCCATCTCTCCCTACGCAAAGAAGGCGGCAGGCACCCTGAAGCCATTCGATACCCAGTGCAGCGTCCGCACTCAGCCGTTCGGGATCAGCGTCTCGATCAGGTGCTCGACGTAGGCTTCGAAATCCTCGCGTGCCTGCTTGGGCTGCTGCAGCTGCAGCGACAGCTGCAGGAAGCCGACGTAGGCCGCGTAGGCCAGGCGCGCGCGATGGCGTGCATCGGTCGAACTGAGTCCGGCCTGGCGGAACGAGGCCACCAGGTAATCCAGGCGGCGCTGCGAGACCCGGTCGATCACCGGCCGCACCATCGGGTGGTCCAGCGCCTTCAGCAGCTCGCTGTAGATGATGTGCGGCTGCACTTCGTGGGCCACCATCTGGAACAGCTGGCGCAGGCGCGCGCGCGGATCGGGTACATCTTCCAGGCTGCCGAAGACCTGCTCCTGTTCGAACAGTTCCCAGCGTTCCAGCGCGGCCTGCAGCAGCGCATCGCGCGAGGGGAAGTGCCAGTAGAAGCTGCCCTTGGTCACGCCCAGGCGGCGCGCCAGCGGCTCCACCGCGACGGCGCCCACACCTTGTTCAGCGATCAGGTCGAGGGCCGCCTGTGCCCAGTCTTCGGCACTGAGGCGGCTGTTGCGGCCGGCACGCGGTTCGCCGGCAGAAGCGTCAGGTTGATTCATGGAGTGATTTAACCATACGGCGGGGTTCGTTGCAGTACGCCGTTGCGGCCGAAACCGTCGCGGCACGGGGGATGGCACCTTCCGCAGCGCACCATACTGCATGGTATTGACTTCCATCACCAGCCATCCATACTAGCGAGTATGGTTACGTCCCCTACTCCCGCTGCGTTCCATGACCTGCGCCTGGAGGCGGCCCATGGCGCCCGCCTGGCGGCCACCGCCAGCGACCACGGTCGCCGCGGCCGCGTGCTGTTCGCGCATGGCTTCGGCCAGACCCGCCACGCGTGGAATGCCACCGCCCGGGCACTGTCCGCCGCCGGACTGCAGACACTGGCCTACGATGCGCGCGGCCACGGCGACTCGGACTGGAACGCCGCCGGCCTGCCCTACCACGGTGAACAGTTCGCTGATGACCTGATCGTGCTGGCCGGCGAACAGCCGCGGCCGCCGGTGCTGGTGGCCGCTTCGATGGGGGGCCTGTTCGGCCTGCTCGCCGAATCGCGCTGGCCCGGCCTGTTCTCGGCGATGGTGCTGGTCGACATCACCCCGCGCTGGGACACCGCGGGCGTCGAGCGCATCCTCGCCTTCATGACCGCCCATCCCGATGGCTTCGCCTCGCTGGCACAGGCCGCCGACGTGATCTCCGCCTACATGCCGCACCGCCCGCGCAAATCCGAGCAGTCGCTGCGTGCACTGCTGCGCGAGGATGGCCACGGCCGCTGGCGCTGGCACTGGGATCCGCGCCTGGTGGCCGAACTGGCCCGCGACAGCGAGCAGCACCAGGACGCGCTGGCCGAGGCCGCACGGCAGGTGAAGTGCCCGCTGCTGCTGGTCAGTGGCGGCCGCAGCGATCTGGTCACGCCGCAGACCGTCGCCGAATTCCTGGCATTGGCGCCGCACGCGCGTCACGTACAGTTGCCGCAGGCCACGCACATGGTCGCCGGCGATGACAACGACGCCTTTACCGCTACTGTGTTGGACTATCTGGACGTGTTGCCTGCGGTGGATGCCGCAGCTTCGTCCGCCACAAACGAGCACGTCACCGGAGCACGCTCATGAGCATCGTTCTTCCCTTCCTCGCCCTGCTGCTGGCAGGCGCGTTCGTCGCCTACCACCGCATGCGCCTGCTGACCTGGACGCTGATCAGCCTGGCGCTGCTGGCGGCCTGCTGGTTCGTGCCCTACGTCAACCAGACCGCCACGATCGTCGCTGCGGCCGTGCTGGCCGTCATCGCCGTGCCGCTGCTGCTGCCGTTCATCCGCAAGCCGCTGCTGACCGGCCCGATGATGAAGGTGTTCCGCAAGGTGCTGCCGCCGCTGTCGCAGACCGAGCGCATCGCGCTGGAAACCGGCTCGGTCGGTTTCGAAGGCGAGCTGTTCACCGGTGATCCGGACTGGAACATCCTGCTGAACTACCCCAAGCCGCAGCTGACCGCCGAAGAGCAGGCCTTCCTCGATGGCCCGGTCGAAGAGCTGTGCACCATGGTCAACGACTGGGAAATCACCCACGTCCATGCCGACCTGCCGCCGGAACTGTGGGCCTTCATCAAGAAGAACAAGTTCTTCGGCATGATCATCCCGAAGGAATACGGCGGCCTGGGCTTCTCCGCGCTGGCCCACCACAAGGTCATCCAGAAGCTGGCGTCGGTGTCTTCGGTGGTCAGTTCCACCGTCGGCGTGCCGAATTCGCTGGGCCCGGGTGAACTGCTGGTGCATTACGGCACCCAGGAACAGAAGGACCAGTACCTGCCGCGCCTGGCCGATGGCCGCGAGGTTCCGTGCTTCGGCCTGACCGGTCCGTTCGCCGGCTCCGACGCCACCTCGATTCCCGACTACGGCATCGTCTGCAAGGGCGAGTGGAACGGCGAGCAGGTGCTCGGCGTCAAGCTGACCTTCGACAAGCGCTACATCACCCTGGCCCCGGTCGCTTCGCTGATCGGCCTGGCCTTCCGCATGTACGACCCCGATGGCCTGATCGGCGATACCCGCGACATCGGCATCACCCTGGGCCTGCTGCCGCGCGATACTGCCGGCGTGGAGATCGGCCGTCGCCACTTCCCGTTGAACTCGACCTTCCAGAACGGTCCGATCAAGGGCAAGGATGTGTTCATCCCGCTGACCCAGCTGATCGGCGGTGCCGCCATGGCCGGCAAGGGCTGGAACATGCTCAACGAGTGCCTGGCCGTGGGCCGCTCGATCACCCTGCCCTCCACCGCCAGTGGCGGTGCCAAGGCCGGCGCAGCCGTCACCGGCGCCTACGCGCGCATCCGCAAGCAGTTCGGCCTGTCGGTCGGCCGCTTCGAGGGCGTGGAAGAAGCGCTGGCCCGCATCGGCGGCAAGGCCTACAAGATCAGCGCGCTGTCGCAGGCCACCGCCGCTGCGGTCGACCGTGGCGACGTGCCGTCGGTGCCGTCGGCCATCGCCAAGTACCACTGCACCAGCATGAGCCGTGAAGTGATCTCGGACATGATGGACGTCATCGGCGGCAAGGGCATCATCCTCGGGCCGCGCAACTTCGCCGGCCGCAGCTGGCAGGCCGCGCCGATCGCGATCACCGTGGAAGGCGCCAACATCATGACCCGCAGCCTGCTGATCTTCGGCCAGGGTGCGATCCTCTGCCACCCGTGGGTGCTGAAGGAAATGAAGGCCGCGCAGGACCCGGACACCCGTGCCGGCCTGCAGGATTTCGACCGCAGCCTGTTCGGCCACATCCGCTATGGCATCTCCAATGCCGTGCGTTCGTTCTGGTTCGGCCTGACCGGCGCACGCTTCGGCGCCGCCCCGGGCGACGCCTACACCCGCCGCTACTTCCGCAAGCTGGACCGTTACTCGGCCAACCTGGCGCTGATGGCCGACATCTCGATGATGACCCTCGGCGGCAAGCTGAAGTTCAAGGAATCGCTGTCCGGCCGCCTGGGCGACGTGCTGAGCCATGTCTACATGACCAGCGCCATGCTCAAGCGCTACCACGACGAAGGCGCACCGCAGGCCGACCAGCCGCTGCTGGCCTGGGCCTTCCATGACAGCGTGCACAAGATCGAAGAGTCGCTGTCGGCGGCCCTGCGCAACTTCCCGATCCGTCCGATCGGCTGGCTGATGTGGGCGCTGATCTTCCCGCTGGGCCGTCGTGCCGAAGCCCCGGGCGACCGCCTGAGCCGCCGCGTTGCGGCCCTGCTGATGGCCCCGAACGAGGCGCGCGACCGCCTGGCCAGCGGCGTGTTCCTGACCCCGTGCGAGAACAACCCGGGCGGCCGCATCAACAGCTACCTGAGCAAGGCGATCATGGCCGAGCCGGTGGAGCGCAAGTTCCTGAAGGCGCTGAAGAGCAAGGGCATCGAGGCGCTGGACTTCAAGGCGCAGCTGGACGAAGCCGTGGCCGAAGGCGTGATCACCCAGGACGAGCGCAGCCTGCTGGAAGAACTGCGCACGCTGACCTTGGACACCATCACCGTGGACGACTTCGACACCCACGAACTGCGTGCGGCCAGCTACTACGACCGCCAGCACAAGGACCCGCATTCGCAGGCAGCCTGATCGCCTGCGTCATGCGCATAGGGAAACGGCGGGCTTCGGCCCGCCGTTTTTGTTTGTGCACCGCAACCGTAGAGTCGAGCTTGCTCGACTGGGGCCCGAAAAAGCAGTCGAGCAAGCTCGACTCTACAAAACGATTACGCCGGCACGAACCACCAGGCCACCGCTGCCAGCAGCGCCGGCACGGCCTGGATGAAGAAGATGCGCTTGTTGACGCTCCACGCGCCGTAGCAGCCGGCCACGATCACGCAGCCCAGCGAGAAATTCACCAGCATCGGCAGGTGGTCGAACAGGCCCCAGAACAGGCCTGCGGCGAGGAAGCCGTTGTACAGGCCCTGGTTGGCCGCCAGCACGCGGGTGATCTCCGCCTTTTCCGGGGTGTTGCGGAACGTCTTCAGGCCCAGCGGGCGGGTCCACAGGAACATCTCCAGCACCAGGAAGTAGACGTGCAGCAGTGCGACCAGCAGGGTCAGGGCGAGTGCGATCCAGTACATGGCGGATTTCCTTGGATGGGTTGATGGGGTGATGGGGTCGGAGCCCTCTCCATGGGAGAGGGATCCGACCCCGCGCGACTCAGCGGTCGCGCGGCAGCTTCTTCTCTTCGCGCAGCACGCCGAACGCGGCCAGGGTCATGCACGCCGCCACCAGCATGCCGCCGGCGAACACCACATGCGATCCGAACAGCGACAGCCCCTTGTGCACCCAGGTGAAGCTCAGGTCGGCGCCGCGGTAGACCACGGTGTCGATGGCCGCGCCGGCCTTGTAGCGCCACTGGCGGTCCACGCGGGTGTAGATGGTCTCGCGCGCCGGCTTGAACAGGGAAAACTCGCTGGCCCGGGTCAGCACCTGCACCACCGCCACCATCATCGGCAGCGGCGAGGCGGCCAGCACCGAGAAGCCGAGCAGGATGGCGAAGGCGGGAATCAGCAGCGCCGGTGCGATGCCATGGCGCGACAGCAGCCAGCGGGTCAGGCTGAGCTGCAGCAGCAGGGTCAGCGCATTGACCGCCAGGTCGATGCGCGAGAAGAACGCGGTACTGGCCGCCGGGTCGCTGAAGGCCGCGCGCACGATGCTGGCCTGCTGGTTGTACAGCAGGGTGCCCACGCCCACGCCGAACACCACCAGGACCGCCAGCCAGCGCAGCAGCGGCTCGCGCACGATCAGCTTGAGGCCATCGAGCACGCTGCCGCCCATCGGCTTTTCGCCGGACACCAGCTGCTGCTCGCGCTCGCGCAGCACCGCCCAGTGCCGCAGCCGCCAGATGCAGAACAGGCAGACCACCAGGAAGCCGGCCGAGACCAGCATCAGGTTGGCGATGCCCACGCGCTGCACCAGCGCGCTGGTGAGGACCGGGCCGAGGAAGGCGCCGACCGTGCCGGCCGCGCCGATGTAGCCGTAGTACGCGCGTGCCTGCACGTTGCTGAAGACGTCGGCCATGAAACTCCAGAACACGGCCACCGCGAACAGGTTGAAGACCATCACCCAGAGGAAGAAGGCCATGCCCCGCCCCGGCACGCCGCTGTCGAACAGCACGTAGAACACCAGCAGGGTGGCGATGAAGAAGCCATACACCACCGGCAGGAACACCCGCCGCGGGAAGCGGCTGACCAGCCAGCCATAGACCGGCTGCAGCACCAGCATGATCAGGAACACGCAGCTGAACAGGAACTGCAGGACGAAGTCCTTCAGGGCGATGCCGTGGCTGGCGAACCAGCCGATCAGCAGCGGCGGGAACACCGTCTCCAGATCGGACGAGGCGGCCATCGCCTCGCGCACCGGGCGCAGCACGTAGTAGCCGCTGAGCAGGCAGAAGAAATACAGGAACGACCACCACAGCGCCGGCGATTCGCGCAACGCCGCCACAAGCCCGCGCAGCGGCCCCTTGCCAGTGGCCGCGCTCACGCGGTGGCCCCGGCCGGGACGCGGCAGTTGGATGGCGGCATGACAGGCTCCGGGGGCAGTGAAGCGCGTACGTTAGACAATGCACTGCAACATCGCCAGCACACCGTGCGCGATGCCCGCAGGCGGGCTCATGCGGAAGCCGTCTGCGGGCGCGTCCAGACCCTGTCGCCGAGCGTCAAAAATCCAACTTTTTCAAACAGATGCGCATTCATCTTCGCTTTGTTTGTGCACAGGCGAAAAGCGGCGCTAGAATCACAAACAGCAGTCGCGCACGGGTCCAACCGATGAAAATGAACAACCTGCGTCGCCCGGTCCGGGCGGCGACCACCGGTTTGCTGGGCATGTTGATGCCCGTGGCCTTGTCCACCACCGCGCAGACACCGCCGGCCCTGCCGCCGATGCCGACCAACATCGAAACCGCCGCGGGCCCGGGCATCGCCCACACCCAGCCGGCGGCGTACCGCACCGGGCTGGTGCCGCAGGTACAGCTGCCTGCCGCAGGCTTCAACGTCGCCCACATCGAATCGATGGCGCAGCAGCTCACCTATGGCGAGCGCGTGCCGGGCATGGCCGTGGCCATCGTGCAGGGCGGCCGCGTGCTCAGCGCGCGCGGCTACGGCGTCACCGACGTCAACAATCCGCTGCCGGTCGACGCGCACACCGTGTTCCGCCTGGCGTCGCTGTCCAAGGCCTTCGCCGGCACCATGGCCGGCCTGCTGGTCAACGACGGCACGCTGCGCTGGGACAGCAAGGTCACCGACTACGTGCCGGGCTTCCGCCTCAATTCGCCCGAAGCGACCGACCGCCTGACCGTGGCCGATGTGCTCAGCCACCGCGTCGGCCTGCCCTACAACGCCTACGACCGCGACATCGAAGGCAACGCCGAGTACTACTCGCTGACCCAGAAGCTGGCCAACACCAGCCTGAAGTGCCTGCCCGGCGACTGCTACGCCTACCAGAACGTGGCCTTCAGCCTGATCGGCGACGTGGTCTATGCCGCCTCGGGCAGCTTCTACGAACAATCGGTCGAGCGCCGCATCTTCAAGCCGCTCGGCATGAACGATGCCAGCCTCGGCCTGGCCGGCATCCAGGCCAGCTCGCGCTGGGCGCGCCCGCACGTGCGCAGCCGCAATGGCTGGGTATCGCTGACGCCGAAGCCGACCTACTACCGCGTCGCCCCGGCCGCCGGCGTCAACGCCAGTGCCAGCGACATGGCGCAGTGGCTGCTGGCACACACCGGGCATCGCCCCGACGTGCTGCCGGCACCGCTGCTGGCCACCCTGCATTCGAGCCTGATCAACACCCCGGGCGAGATGCGCTCGGGCTGGCGCCGCGAGCGCCTGCACTCGGCCGGCTACGCGCTGGGCTGGCGCACCTTCGATTACGCCGGCCACGACGTGGTCTTCCATGCCGGTGCGGTGCAGGGCTACCGCGGCCTGGTCGCGCTGGTGCCCGAACGTGACCTCGGCATCGCCATCCTGTGGAACGGCGAGAGCGGCCTGCCCAGCGGCCTGCTGCCGACCGTGCTCGATTCGGCGCTGGGCCTGCCGGCGCAGCGCTGGCTGGACGTGGACACCGATTTCGGCAGCGACAGCCTGATGGCCGAAGGCGCGACCCCGGCGCAGCAGGACAAGCGCAAGGGCAAGGGCGCCTCGGGCAACCGCGCCGTGGCCTCGCCGCGCTGAGCGCGGTTGCCTTGCCGGTGATGGGTAGAGTCGACTGTCAGTCGACTCCCGCGGTGCCGGATCGAAAAGCAGTCGACTGACAGTCGACTCTACCCACGGCGGTGAAGCAGACGCAGGGTCAGTGCGCGAAGTAGTGCATGCCGCCATCCACCGGGATGACCGCGCCGGTGATGTAGCCGGCCAGCGGCGACGCGAGAAACGCCACCAGTGGCGCCACCTCCTCCGGTTCGCCGAAGCGGCCGATGGGAATGTTGCGGTCGATGAAGGCGCGCCGGCTTTCCTCGGTGGGATGCAGGCGGCCGAGGATCTGCGCGCTGTTGATGCGCCCGGGCGCGAGGGTGTTGACCGTGATGCCCTGCGCCGCCACCTGCGATGACAGGCCCTTGCTCCACAGGTGCAGCGCGGCCTTCGCCGCCGTGGCGGCATTCACCGCACGCGGCTCCATCGAGCCGCTGAAGTTGATCACCCGCCCCCAGCCCTGCGCCTGCATGCCGGGCAACAGCGCCTGGGTCAGCCGCCGCGACGCGGAAAAGTTCAGCGCCATCGCCTCCTCCCATACGTCATCGGCGGCGTCGACAGACGTCGGCCGCGAGCCACCCGCGGCATTGACCAGGATGTCCACGCGCTGCAGCGCGTCCTGGGCCCCAGCGGCGATGCGTGCCACCTGCGCGGCGTCGCTGAGGTCACCCGGCAGGATCAGTGGCGCGGCTGCACCGCCAGCGGCGATCTCCGCCGCCAGCGCCTGCAGCGGCTCCTGCCGCCGCGCGGTGATCGCGATGCGTACGCCGAGCGCCGCCAGCTGCCGCGCAACCGCAGCGCCGATGCCGCTGCCTGCGCCGGTCACCAGCGCGGTCCGTCCTTCAAGCTTCAGATCCATGGTGTTCTCCCATCTGCATCGCCGGCACATCCGGCCCGTGCAGCGCATGCTCTTCGATCACCCCTGATTGATAAACTCCGCGCAGGTTTCAGCATTCAACACCCGGGGTGTCAGATGAACCTGCTGGAAAGCATGCAGGTCTACGTGCTGATCGTGGACAGGGGCAGCCTCAGTGCCGCAGCGGCGGCCATGGACATCTCAGCGACCATGGCCGGCAAGCACCTGCGTACACTGGAAACGCGGCTGGGCATGCAGCTGCTCAGCCGCACCACGCGCCGCCAGCACATGACGCCCTTCGGCGAGGACTACTACGCACGCTGCAGGGACATCCTGCGGCTGGTCGAGGAGACCGATGCGCAGGCCGCGCACCAGCAGTTGGCACCGGCCGGTACGCTGCGCATCAGCGCACCGGTGATCTTCGGCACGCACGCGCTGGTGCCTGCCCTGGCCGAGTACATGCAGCGCCATCCACACGTGCGGGTGGAGGCGACGTTGAGCGACCGCGTGGTCGACCTGGCCGAGGACGGCGTCGAGGCCGCGCTGCGCATCGGCACCCTGGCCGACAGCAGCACGCTGGTCGCCCGCCCGCTGACGCCCTACCGGCTGATGATGTGCGCCTCGCCGGCCTACCTCGCCCGCCACGGTACGCCGCGCACGCTTGCCGACCTGGCAGCGCACCAGTGCCTGTCATTCAGTCCCAGCGCGCTGGCGCAGTGGCGGGAGGGGGATGCTGGCGGGCTGGAGCATATCGCCGCTGCGCGCCTGCAGATCAACAATGGCGAAGCGCTGCGTGCGGCGGCACTGCATGGGCTGGGCATCGTGCTGCAGTCGAACCAGCTGATGTCCGCCGACGTCGCCGCCGGACGCCTGGTGCAGTTGTTTCCGGAACATGGCCGGACCGGCCGGCCGATGCACGTGGTCTATTCCCACGACCGCTACCCATCCACCCGCCTGCGCAGCTTCGTCGACTTCCTGGTGGAGCGCTTTCCTCCGGCGCCGCACAGGTAGAGTCGGCCTGCGGTCGCCCATAAAAAAACCCCCTCCCCGCTGGGCAGCCAGGGAAGGGGGTTTCAGGGTACGGCTATCGGGAAGTACTTAGATCAGCGGCGCCGGGGTTGCCGGCAGAGCGACCGGAGCGACCTTCTTCTTGCGGGCGGCCGGCTTGCGCTTGGCAACCTTCTTGGCAGCCTTCTTCGGGGCAGCCTTCTTGGTGGCCTTCTTCGCAGTGGCCTTCTTGGCAGTCTTCTTCACTGCCTTCTTGGCGACCTTCTTTACGGCCTTCTTCGCGGTCTTCTTTGCCGGCTTCTTGGCAACCTTCTTCGCCGCCTTCTTCACTGCCTTCTTCGCAGTGGTCTTCTTGGCGACCTTCTTGGCGACCTTCTTCACGGCCTTCTTGGCGGTCGCCTTCTTCGCGACCTTCTTCACTGCCTTCTTGGCAGCGGCCTTCTTAGCGACCTTCTTCACCGCTTTCTTGGCGGCGGGCTTTTTCTTCGCAGCTTTCTTGGTTGCCATGGGATGGCTCCTCGTCAGTGATAGGGAGTTGAAACGCCCAGTTGGATCAAACCCGCGGTTGCTGCGTGCGGGGACCGCCGGCGCGTCAGGCGCGCCGTTACGGATGCGGCAATGCCCGCCTCGATCGGCGGAGCGGGCATCGGAACGGGAGATGCCTTGCATTTCTCCGGGGGAAGCGGGGCCATGTCCACCGTCTGCAGGATCGCGGTGGTCTTGAAGGGGCTGCTTCGCATCGGACGATTGATTCTGCGCACTCGGTTTGGCAGGCAAGGTCTGCTGAGGCGAAACCTAATCACGGTTTTTTTTACTGTCAACAACCCCCGCGAAAAAATTTCACATCCGCGTCCATCCGAACGCCGCCGGCACCGCCACCACGCGGCACCTTCCCGGCCCTGCATCGCGCACCGCCAACGTCACGCGCAGCAACACGTGATCGCACCTGCTGAATAAAAAACACTTGAAATAAGCACTCTGCGTTGATAGGCGACGACAGATGCCGCGCCATGCACCACGTCGTCCGGCACACGCCATCGCGCGCGCCCGCCGCACCACAACGGGTCTGCAACGGGGGGTAAAAGTTTTCACATCCGAACACGCAAACGCGGGACGGAAACGCGGATTTGCGCAAAACTGCGCACGCCTGATCGCGCCGTTCGATGCCGCCTGATGCCATGCCGAAGGTGTGCCGCGAACCCGATGGCATGAGTCGACGACGGAGGCTGGAACGAAAACGGCCACCCGAAGGTGGCCGTTCTGGAAGCAGGAAGCGAGGACTCAGTGGTCTTCGTTTTCCAGGGCTTCGGCGTACGCGTCCGGATCCAGCAGCTCGTTGAGCTCGTCGGCGTTGGTCAGCTCGACCACGTACATCCAGCCTTCGCCGTAGGCATCTTCGTTGATGGTTTCCGGCTTGTCCGACAGCGCCGAGTTGACCTCGACGATCGTGCCGCTGACCGGGCTGTAGACGTCCGAGGCGGCCTTGACCGACTCGACGACGGCGATCTGCTCGCCCGCCTTGGCGTCGGCACCGACTTCGGGCAGCTCGACGTAGACCAGGTCACCCAGCAGGCCCTGGGCATGGTCGGAAATGCCGACGGTGACGCGGCCGTTGCCTTCAACGCGGGCCCACTCGTGGGACTTGAGGAACTTGAGGTCGCCGGGGATCTCGCTCATGGGAACTGCTCCAGGTTTTGCAGGGGGTGGAAAAATCGGGGCTAGTGTAACCAACCGGCCGCCACTGCTGTCAGTGACGACCGGCACGTTCGGATCAGGCGTCGGCCAGCACGCCGGGCTGGGCCTGGCCTTCGCGGACGAACGGGAACTTGACCACGCGCACCGGCACCTGCCGGCCACGGATGTCGACGGTGACCTGGCCGAGCTCGCCAGCCGGAACGCGGGCGAAGGCGATGCCCTTGGCCAGCGTCGGCGAGAACGTGCCGGACAGGATTTCGCCCTGGCCGCCAGCGGTGGTCACCGCCTGGCCGTGGCGCAGCACGCCCTTCTCGTCCATCACCAGGCCGATCATCTGGCGCGCATTGCCGGCGGCTTTCTGCGCCTCCAGCACGTCGCGGCCGATGAAGTCGCGGCCTTCGTCCAGCGACACGGTCCAGGCCAGCGCCGCTTCGTACGGGCTGATCGCTTCGTCCATGTCCTGGCCATACAGGTTCATGCCGGCTTCCAGGCGCAGGGTGTCGCGCGCGCCGAGGCCGGCCGGCTTCACGCCCGCCGCCAGCAGGCGGTTCCAGAACGCGACCACGGCGTCCTGCGGCAGCAGGATCTCGAAGCCGTCTTCGCCGGTGTAGCCGGTGCGGGCGACGAACAGTTCAACGCCGTCGTCCGCCTTGACCTGCAGGGCAGCGAAGCGGCCGAGCTTGGCCAGCGCGTCGCGGTCGCTGCCGCCGACCAGGCCGACCACGCTGTCGCGCGCCTGCGGGCCCTGCACGGCGAGGATGGCCAGGTCCGGGCGCTGCTCGACGCTGACGCCGAACGGTGCCGCCTGTTCGCGCAGCCAGGCCAGGTCCTTCTCGCGGGTGGAGGCGTTGACGACCATGCGGAAGAAGTCATCGGCCAGGTAGTAGACGATCAGGTCGTCGATGACGCCGCCGGCCGGATTCAGCATGCACGAGTACAGCGCCTTGCCCGGCACCTTCAGCTTGTCGATGGAGTTGGCCAGCAGGCGGCGCAGGAACGGCTTGACCTGCTCGCCGCGCAGGTCGACCACGGTCATGTGGCTGACGTCGAAGACACCGGCTTCGCGGCGCACCAGGTGGTGTTCGTCCAGCTGCGAGCCGTAGTGGATGGGCATGTCCCAACCCCCGAAATCGACCATCTTGGCGCCGAGGGCGCGGTGGGTATCGTTGAGCAGCGTCTTCTGGGTCATGACCGGTCCGGCAGCAGGGTAAACAAGAACGGCCATTATCCCAGATCGGTCGGCGGCAGGCGTGCCGCAGCGCAGCGGGAGTTGTGTTTGGCCGGCCTGCGGCCGGCAGTGCTTTCTACAAGCCAGAGCGCAGAGCCAGAGCACTTAGGCCCTGGGTTATTTCGGGCTGGGCGGGGCGGTGTGGGCTGGCAGGACACGCCGTAAACCTGTGGTGGTCAACCATTTCTGGACACTCTCAAGGGGTGTTCAGGCTGCCTGCGCTTCGTGGAGCGCAGGCGGGACCAGGCCGTTGGCGGTATGCAGCCTACGGTGGTTGTACCAGTCCACGAACTGCTCGATGTCCGCCACCGCTTCCTGTCGTGACGGGTATTTGGAATAGAGCCATTCTCCTTTGAGGGTGGCAAAAACCCGTTCCACCACGGCGTTGTCCCAGCAATTTCCCTTACGACTCATGCTCTGGGTGATCCCGTTGTCACGCAGGATTTCTGCCATGGCATGACTGGTGTACTGACGCCCCTGGTCGGAGTGAAACAGCAGTCCGCCCCCAAGGCGACGCTGTCTCAGCGCCCCCTGCAGCGCCCTGACTGCCAGCCACGCGCCCGCTTCATGAGAGTGGGCCCAGCCAACGACCCGGCGGGAAAACAGGTCCACAACGATGGCCAGATAGAGCCACCCTTGTTGGGTTGGGATGTAGGTGATATCGCCAGCCCATACCCGATTGGGCACTTCCGGATTGAACTGCCTGTCCAGGACGTTGGGGACCGTCAGGGCCTGCGGCCCAAGACTCTGGTACTTGTGCCGCCGGTGCTGCCGAGCTCTTACGCCAGCTCTTCGCATCAGGGTCCGGGCACGGTGACGCCCAACCTCCAAGCCCCTGTTGGACAGCTCCCTGACCATTCTCCGAGAGCCATAGCTGCCACGGTTGGATTCGTGAATGCGGCGCACCAGATCAACCTGATCGAGTAGCTCTTGGTCGATCTGAGGTTCCCGGCGCAGCCACGCGTAGTAGCTGCTGCGGGGATAGTCCATCAATTGGCACACCAGCCGGATTGGCGCAGCCTTCCCCAATTCTTCGATCACTTGTTCCGGTGATCGTTGTCCCGAATGAAGAAGGCGATGGATTTTTTTAGAAGGTCGCGTTCCTCCTTGAGCCTGCGATTCTGGGCTTCCAGCTCGGCAATCCGGGTCTGGGGATCTACCAGCGGAGCTTGGCCCTGCGGCTCATGCTTCCGGCGCCATTGCTCGATCCAGCGACGCAGCGCTGTTGGCCCAACGTCCATCAGTTGGCAGACGTCCCTGACTGTCTGCCCTTCTACAACGACGAGGCGAACAGCCTCGTCTCTCATGCCCTGCGTGATCTGTTTTGCCATGGGTTATCTCGATCCTCGAAATTGATCCTATCGAGTGTCCAAGTTGATTAGACCACCACAA
>NZ_JACVTT010000079.1:0-22416 GCF_016624665.1 Stenotrophomonas sp. S39
CCCCCCCCCCCCCCCCCCCCCCCCCCCCCCCCCCCCCCCCCCCCCCCCCTCTACCGCCCCCCCCACCATCATCCCCGGTACACGCGACTTAGAACCAAAAGGAATAACATTCTGGCCCAAGGCGCAGGCGCGCAACCGCCGGCGCTGGTAGGCTGCACGCCCCTTCCATCGCCCCGCCGGTGAGCCACGCCCGTGATCGAGTTCCAGCGCCTGCACAAATCCTATGCCGTTGCCGGCCGCCAAGTCAGCGCGCTGCAACCGCTGGACCTGACCATCGAGGCCGGCGAAGTGTTCGGCATCATCGGCCATTCCGGCGCGGGCAAGTCGACCCTGATCCGCATGATCAACCGCCTGGAGGAACCCAGCGGTGGGCGCCTGCTGATCGGCGGCGAAGACATCACCGCGCTGGATGCCGACGGGCTGCGCGCGCTGCGCCGGCGCATCGGCATGATCTTCCAGCACTTCAACCTGCTGTCCTCGCGCACCGTGGCCGGCAACGTGGCCTTCCCGCTGGAACTGGGCGGCATGGCCAGGGCCGAGATCGACGCGCGCGTGGCCGAGCTGCTGCAGACCGTCGGCCTGCAGGACCACGCGGCGAAGTATCCGGCGCAGCTGTCCGGCGGCCAGAAGCAGCGCGTGGGCATCGCCCGTGCGCTGGCGACCCGCCCGCAGATCCTGCTGTGCGACGAGGCCACCAGTGCGCTCGACCCGCAGACCACCGCGTCGGTGCTGTCGCTGCTGTCGAAGATCAACCGCGAGCTGGGCCTGACCATCGTGCTGATCACCCACGAGATGGACGTGATTCGTCGCGTCTGCGATCGCGTGGCCGTGCTTGATGCCGGGCAGCTGGTGGAAACCGGTCCGGTCACGCAGGTCTTCCTGCACCCGCAGCACCCGACCACGCGCCGCTTCGTCAGCGAATCGGAGCATGTGGACGAGGGCACGCTGCACCGTGATTTCGACGTGGTCGGTGGCCGCATCGTGCGCCTGACCTTCCTCGGCGGCGATACCTACGAGCCGTTGCTGGGCAGCGTGGCGCGGCAGACCGGCGTCGATTACAACATCCTGTCCGGCCGCATCGACCGGATCAAGGACACCCCGTATGGCCAGCTGGTGGTCGCCCTGGTGGGCGGTGACCAGTCCGCCGCGCAGGCCGCGTTCGTGGCTGCCGGCGTGCACGTTGAGGAACTGCGCCGATGATCGTCGCCACTGCTGAAGGTTTCTTCCGCCACCTGGATGCGGACAAGTGGGTGGATATCGGCAAGGCCACCATCGAGACGCTGCTGATGATGGCCGGCTCGCTGCCGCTGACCCTGGCCATCGGCCTGCCGATGGGCGTGCTGCTGTACGTGTTCGGTGCGCCACAGATGAAGCGCCGGCCGCTGGCCTATGGCGTGCTGGCGATCGTGGTGAACCTGCTGCGCTCGGTGCCCTTCATCATCCTGATGGTGGTGCTGATTCCGGTGTCGCTGTGGTTGATGGGCCAGTCGATCGGCGTGCTCGGCACGTTGCCGGCGCTGGTGATCGGTGCGGCGCCGTTCTATGCGCGCCTGGTGGAAACCGCGCTGCGCGAAGTGGACCGTGGCGTGGTCGAGGCGGCGCAGTCGATGGGTGCCACCACCTGGCAGCTGGTGACCCGGGTGCTGCTGCCCGAAGCCCGTCCGGGCCTGATCGCGGCCGCTACGGTCACCACCGTCGCCCTGGTCGGCTTCACCGCCATGGGCGGCGCGATCGGTTCGGGCGGCCTGGGCGACCTGGCGCTGCGCGAAGGCTACCAGCGCAACCGTACCGACGTGGCCCTGGTCACCGTGGTGGTGCTGCTGATCCTGGTGCAGCTGCTGCAGATGCTCGGCGACCGCCTGGTCGCGCACTACACCCGCAAGTAACCCGGTGCCCGGCGTCGTTCGGGAAGCGCCGGGCCATGCCCGGCGGCGGCGTGACGCAATCCGTCCATTGAAAACCTGAATCGCCGAACCGGGACTGGCAGCACATCCAGCCTCTTGGTATATTCCGTTTCGCGTAATACGTTTCGCGGAATGATCCGGTCCTTCCGCTGCAAGCACACCCGCGCCTTGTTTGAAGGCCACTGTCTACGCGCCTGGCTGCCGATTCGACGGGCAGCCGAACGCAAGCTGCAGATGCTCGACTCGGCACAGACGCTGGCGTTCCTGCGCAGTCCGCCCGGCAACCGGTTGGAGGCGCTGGCTGGTGGCCGCAGGGGGCAGCACAGCCTGCGCATCAATGATCAGTGGCGGTTGTGTTTCATCTGGACCGACAGCGGCCCTGAATCCGTGGAAATTGTTGACTACCACTGAGGCATTCGCCATGAAGCCAACCGACAACCGCATGCGGGCCATCCATCCCGGCGAGATCCTGCGCGAGGAGTTCCTTTCCCCGCTGGCCCTGAGCGTGAATGCACTGGCGAGGGCATTGGATGTTCCGGCCACCCGCCTGCATGCCATCGTTCACGGCGAACGTGCGATCACCGCTGATACCGCTGCCCGGCTGGCGCGCCATTTCGGCGGGGATGCTGCATCGTGGCTGGCGCTGCAGGCGACCTACGACCTGAAGACGTTGGCCACCCTTGGCGAGATCGAGCGCCGCGTGCAGCCGCGGGCCGCGTAGCGCGTGGCAGGTAGCGCCGGGCCATGCCCGGCGGCGCTTTGCTCAACGCACGTTCGGGACTTCGTAACCCAGCTTGCCCACCTGGTCGGGGTGCTGCGGCACGCGCTTGAGCTTGTCGGTGTTGACGCCGTACTCGTCGCGCAGGCGCTCGGCCAGCTCCTTGTACAGCGCTTTGTCCATGTCCGGCTGGCGCGCGAAGATCCAGGCCATTTCCCGGCCCGGGTAGCCGATCATCGCCCACGAATAGTCCGGGGCCACTTCCAGCACGCGCGAATGGGTCGGCACGATCCGGTAGAACCAGGTGCGCCAGGCGTGGTTGCCACTGTCGGCGTCGACGCTGGCGCGTGCGCGCACTTCCTGCTGGGGCGCACCGAAGCCATCGCGGTAGCGGTAGACGATGCCCACCTTGTTGTCTTCGCGCAGCGTGTACTCGTTGACGCTGGCCACGTGCCCGCGTTCGATGAAGTTCGGCACGCGGCCGATCACATACCACGTGCCCATGAAGCGCTGCAGGTCGATCGGCGCACCATATTCGGATGCCCCCGATGCGCTGGCGCGGGGTGACGGCGGGTCGCTGGCGGCCAGCGCGGGGCCTCCAAGGGACAGAGCCAGCAACACGGCGCAGAACGGGCGGATCGAGGACATGCGGGAGCGAGCTCCATTGGGTGCCCAAGCATGGTCGACTGTGTGTGCTCGATCCGTCAATGGTGTCGCAGCTCTTGAGAAGGCGGCGCGCCAAGCTGGCCACCATCGAATCGCCGAGAACGCCCATGAACGCTCGCTCTTCCCGTCGCAACCCTGCTGAACGCGACAGCTTCGCATCCGACCGCCGCCTGCTGCGCAGCGTGCAGCAGCTGGCCCTGGCCGGCCTGGCCCTGGTGCTGGTGTGGCCGGCCGCGCGCGGCAGCAGTGTCTGGCTGGGCTGGCTGCCGCTGTGGCTGGTGGGCATGCCGCTGGCGGCCTGGTGGGCGCTGCTGGGCTGCCCGTTGCCGTTGCGGGCGTGGCTGCGCCGCCTGCGCCAGCCGGGGGTACAGGCCCGTCGCCTGCCGGCGCGCGCGCGTCGCACGCGTACCGCCGCAGCCTGACCTTCGACACGGGGGCGGGCCCGGGGTTCCGTGCTAGCGTTCCAGCGCTTATGACTGCCTGGAACCGCAATGTCACGACTCGCTTCCGCCTGCCTGTTGGCCGGCATGATGACCGCTGCTTCGGTGGGGACCGCCGTGGCCGCTGAAGAAACCGACCGTTACGCCTGGCTGGAGGACGTCACCGGCGACAAGCCGCTGTCCTGGGTCAAGGAACAGAACGCCAAGTCCGAGGGCCGCCTGGCGCAGACCCCGGCCTTCAAGCAGATGGAAGCCAGCATCCGCGAGGTGCTCGATTCGGACGCCAAGATCCCCGGCGTGCAGAAGATCGGCGACTACTACTACAACTTCTGGAAGGACCAGCAGCACGAGCGCGGCCTGTGGCGCCGCACCACCCTGGCCGAGTACCGCAAGGCCTCGCCGCAGTGGGAAACCGTGCTCGACCTGGATGCACTGAACAAGGCCGAGGGCGAGAACTGGGTCTGGCACGGTGCCGACTGCCTGCGTCCGGATTACAGCCGCTGCCTGATCGCGCTGTCGCGCGGCGGCGCCGATGCTGATGTCACCCGCGAATTCGACCTGGCCAACAAAACCTGGATCAAGGACGGCTTCTTCCGCCCCGAATCCAAGGGCGGCCTCGGCTGGATCGACCGCGACTCGGTGTTCGTCTACACCGATTTCGGCGCCGGTTCGATGACCACCTCCGGCTACCCGCGCGTTGCCAAGCTGTGGAAGCGCGGCACGCCGCTGGCGTCGGCCAGCGTGGTCTATGAAGGCAAGCCGGAAGACATGTACATCGCGGCGATGCACGATGACACCCCGGGCTTCGAGCGCAACCTGGTCAGCCGCACGCTGGCGTTCTACAACAACGAGGTCTACCTGCGCGCCGACAACGGCACGCTGACCAAGATCGACGCGCCGAACTCGGCGGAAAAGGGCCTGCACAAGCAGTGGCTGACCCTGGAACTGCGCGACCCGTGGACCGTGGGCGGCAAGACCTACGCCTCCGGTTCGCTGCTGGCGACCCAGCTGGACGACTTCCTGGCGGGCAAGCGTGATTTCGAAGTCCTGTTCACCCCGACCGCGACCACCTCGCTGGCCGGTGCGACCTGGACCAAGAGCCACCTTGTGCTGAACGTGCTGGATGACGTCAAGAACCGCCTGTCGGTGCTGACCCCGGGCGCCAGCGGCTGGCAGAAGAGCGAGTTCGTCGGTGCACCGGCCTTCGGCACCCTGGCCGTGGGCGCGGTGGACAGCAACGACAGCGATGCGGTGTGGCTGACCGCCACCGATTACCTGACCCCGACCACCCTGGCCCTGGCCGAGATCGGCAAGGCCCCGGAAACGCTGAAGACCATGCCGGCCTTCTTCGACGCCGAGGGCAAGGTGATCGAGCAGCACTTCGCCACCAGCAAGGACGGCACCCGCGTGCCGTACTTCGTGGTGCACGACAAGGCGATGAAGCTGGACGGTTCCAACCCGACCCTGCTGTACGGCTACGGTGGCTTCGAGATCTCGCTGACCCCGAGCTACTCCGGTGGCATGGGCCGCGCCTGGCTGGAGAAGGGCGGCGTGTACGTGGTCGCCAACATCCGTGGCGGTGGCGAGTACGGCCCGCGCTGGCACCAGGCGGCACTGAAGCAGAACCGTCACAAGGCCTATGAAGACATGGCCGCGGTGGCGCAGGATCTGGTCAAGCGCAGGATCACCACCGCCAAGCACCTGGGCGTGCAGGGCGGCAGCAACGGTGGCCTGCTCACCGGCAACATGCTCACCCAGTACCCGGAACTGTTCGGTGCGGTGGTGGTGCAGGTGCCGCTGCTGGACATGAAGCGCTACAGCCACCTGCTGGCCGGTGCTTCGTGGATGGCCGAGTACGGCAACCCGGACACCAGCGACTGGGAGTTCATCAAGACCTTCTCGCCGTACCACCTGTTCGACGCGAAGAAGACCTACCCGCCGGTGCTGTTCACCACCTCCACGCGCGATGACCGCGTGCACCCGGGCCACGCCCGCAAGATGGCGGCGAAGATGATCGACGCCGGCAAGGACGTGACCTACTACGAGAACATCGAAGGTGGCCACGGCGGCGCAGCCAACAACGCGCAGGCCGCACACATGTCGGCCCTGGCCTACAGCTTCCTGTGGGAGCGGTTGGGCGGCAAGTAAGCAGAACGGAAAACGCCGCCCTCGGGCGGCGTTTTTCGTTGGGTCCACCTATCCACGCATGGCGTGGATCTACCCCTGAACGTCACGCATGGCGTGGATCTACCAGTAGAGCCACGCCATGCGTGGATGCCGTTCGCGCCGGGCGATCAGGCGCCCCAGCTTTTCAACCCACGCGCAATGCGCTCCACCGCCTCCTGCAACCGCGGCACTTCCTGCGTATAGGCCAGCCGCACATGCTGGTTCGCGCGATGGAAGCCGAAATCAAGGCCCGGGGTGAACGCCACGTGCTCGGTCTCCAGGAAGTGCGCGCAGAACGCCTGCGCATCATCAGTGAAGGCGCTGACATCGGCATACAGGTAGAACGCGCCCTGCGGCTCCACCTCGATGCGGAAGCCCAGCTCGCGCAATGCGGGCAGCAGGAAATCACGGCGCTGGCGGAACGCCTCGCGGCGCTGCTCGAAGATCGCCATTGATTCCTCGCTGAAACAGGCGAGGGCGGCATGCTGGGCGATGCTCGACGCGCTGATGTACAGGTTCTGCGCCAGCTTCTCCAGATCAGGCACGGCCGCCGGCGGTGCCACCAGCCAGCCGAGCCGCCAGCGGGTCATGCCGAAGTACTTGGAGAAGCTGTTCAGCACGAAGGCGCTGTCATCCACCTGCAGCACGCTGGGCGCATCCAGGCCATAGGTCAGGCCGTGATAGATCTCGTCCACCACCAGGTGGCCACCGCGCGCATGCAGCGATTTTGACAGCGCCGCCAGTTCGCCGGCCGACAGCACCGTGCCGGTCGGATTGGCCGGAGAAGCGACCAGCGCACCGACGCTGTCGGCGTTCCAGTGTTGTTCCACCAGCGAGGGCGTCAGCTGGTAGGCGGTATCCGGGCCAACCGGCACCAGCTGCGCGCCGCCTTCCACCAGGCGCAGGAAGTGGCGGTTGCAGGGGTAGCCGGGGTCGGCCAGCAGCCAGTGGCGGCCCGGGTCGACCAGCAGGCTGCTGGCCAGCAGCAGCGCACCGGACCCACCCGGGGTGACCAGGATGCGTTCGGGGTCGATATCCAGCGCGTAGTGGCTGCGATAGAAACCACTGATGGCCTGGCGCAGGGCGGGCAGGCCGCGCGCGGCGGTGTAGCGGGTGTGGCCGGCGGCCAGTGCGGCCTGGCCGGCGCGCACGACCGGCTCGGCGGTGGTGAAGTCCGGTTCGCCGATCTCCAGGTGGATCACATCGTGGCCCGCCTGTTCCAGCGCCTGCGCGCGGGCCAGCAGGGACATCACGTGGAACGGGGCGATTTCATGGCTGCGCCGGCTGTAGCCCGGCGTGTGGGGCAGGGTACTCATGCGCCCATGGTACGCCGGGCGGCAAGGGTGCGCCGCAGCGGTGGTAGAGTCGAGCTTGCTCGACTGCGGTTGCGGTCAGTCGAGCAAGCTCGACTCTACCTATGCCACGGACGCCATTGCGTAACCGCACCAGGACCCCTATCTCATGAAATCCACCCTCTGTCTGTTGCTTGCCAGCCTGATGACCAGCACCGTTACCGCCGCCACCCCGCCCGTTCCGCCGGATGCCGCCAAGCACCCGCACGTGGTCAAGGCGCCGTTCGGCGCCACCCGCAACGATGACTATTACTGGCTGCGCGACGACAAGCGCGAGAACAAGGACATGCTGGCCTACCTGCAGGCCGAGAATGCCTACACCGACCAGCTGCTGGCGCCGCTGAAGCCGCTGGAAGACACCCTGTACAAGGAGATCGTCGGCCGCATCAAGCAGGACGATGCCAGCGTGCCGGCGCGCGAGCGCGGCTACTGGTACTACAGCCGCTACGAGACCGGCCAGGATTACCCCATCCACGCGCGCCGCAAGGGCAGCATGGAGGCCGCCGAGGAAATCCTGCTGGACGTCAACACGATGGCCGCCGGCAAGGGCTACTTCAGCGTCGGTTCGATGGAAGTGAGCCAGGACAACCAGCTGCTGGCCTGGGCCGACGATGATGTCGGCCGCCGCCAGTACACGATCCGCTTCAAGGACCTGGCCACCGGCAAAGTCCTGCCAGACGTCATCACCGGCAGCTCCGGCGACCTGGTCTGGGCCGACGACAACCGCACCGTGCTGTATGTCGAGAACGATCCGGAAACGCTGCTGACCGTGCGGGTGAAGAAGCACGTGCTGGGCACCCCGGCCAGCGCCGACACCGTCGTCTATGAAGAGAAGGACGACAGCTTCTACATGGGCATCGGCCGCACCCGCGATGATCGCTTCATCACCATCGGCGTGCACAGCACCGTGTCCTCGGAAGAGCGCTACGCGCCGGCCAGCGACCCGACCACCTTCACCGTACTGGCGCCGCGCCAGCGCGACGTCGAGTACGACGCCGACCACTACGATGGCCGCTGGGTGATCCGCACCAACGATGGCGCGAAGAACTTCAAGCTGGTCACCGCACCGACCGATACCACCTCCCGCGCGCAGTGGAAGGACTGGATCGCGCACGACGATGCGGTGTTCATCGAAGGCTTCGAGCTGTTCGATGCGTACACCGCCATTGCCGAGCGTTCCGAAGGCCTGGAGCGCATCCGCCTGCTGTTCAAGGATGGCCGCAGCGACTACGTAAAGGCCGACGAGCCGGCGTATTCGATGGGCCTGGGCGACAACACCGAGGCCGATACGCCGTGGCTGCGCTACGTCTACACCTCGATGACCACCCCCACCACGGTGTTCGAACTGAATACCGCCACCGGCGAACGCCGCCAGCTGAAGGTGCAGCCGGTGATCGGCTATGACGCCTCGAAGTACGAAACCGACCGCGTCTGGATCACCGCGCGCGACGGGGTGAAGGTGCCGGTGTCGCTGGTCTACCGCAAGGGCTACCAGAAGGACGGTACGGGCGCGCTGTTCCAGTACGCCTACGGCAGCTACGGCATGTCGATGGACCCGTACTTCAACCAGACCGCGGTGAGCCTGCTCGACCGTGGCGTGGTGTATGCCATCGCCCATATCCGCGGCGGCCAGGAGATGGGCCGCGACTGGTACGAGAACGGCAAGCTGCTGCACAAGCAGAACACCTTCAACGACTTCATCGACGTCACCCGTGGCCTGGTGGCGCAGGGCTGGGCGGCCAAGGACCGCGTTGCCGCCTCCGGTGGCAGCGCCGGCGGCCTGCTGATGGGCGCGGTGGCAAACCAGGCCCCGCAGGATTACCGGGTGATGGTGGCGCAGGTGCCGTTCGTCGACGTGGTCACCACCATGCTCGACCCGACCATCCCGCTGACCACCAACGAGTACGACGAGTGGGGCAACCCGGAGCAGAAGCCTTACTACGACTACATGCTGTCCTACTCGCCCTACGACAACGTCAAGCAGCAGGCCTACCCGGCGCTGTTCGTGGGTACCGGCCTGTGGGATTCGCAGGTGCAGTACTGGGAACCGGCCAAGTGGGTGGCCAAGCTGCGTGACGACAACACCGGCCACTACCCGATCGTGTTCCGCACCAACATGGAAGCCGGCCACGGCGGCAAGTCCGGGCGCTTCCAGCGCTACCGCGAGCTGTCCGAGTCGTACGCGTTCGTGCTGCAGCAGCTGGGCATCGTCCAGCCGTGATCGCGACAGGGTGCCGGGCACTGCCTGGCACCCTGAACCGGTATCCTTGCGGCCATGACCGCACCTGCGCCACCGCCTCCGGATGACACCCCGCCACCGCGCGTGGTGCGTTTCCGCTGGGCGTGGTGGCTGCTGGCCTACGCCAGCCTCGGCACCGGCATCGTCGGCATCTTCGTGCCGGGCCTGCCGACCACCGTATTCATCCTGATTTCGGCCTGGGCCGCCTCGCGCGGCTCCGAGCGCCTGCACAACTGGCTGCTGCAGCACCCGCGCTTCGGCCCGGCCATCGCCAACTGGCAGGCGCACGGCGCCGTCAGCCGCTACGGCAAGTGGATGGCCACGATCACCATGGCCGTGTGCGCCGGCATCATGCTGTGGTGCGTGCCGATCGCCTGGGTGAAGTGGTTCTCCATCGGCAGCATGGCCGTGGTGGCAATCTGGCTGTGGACACGCCCGCTGCCGCCACCGGAATGACGCCTCCGCCGGGCATGGCCCGGCGCTACCTGGGGTGCACGGTTGCGGTAGCGCCGGGCTATGCCCGGCGGATGCGTGGCCCGCACCTCCACCTACCGCTCAGCCGCCAATGGCTATACTCGGGCGCATGAAGATCCCCCATCGCAATGCCATCCTGATTCCGCTGGCAGCGGCCTCGCTGCTGTTCCTGTCCGCCTGTGGCAACAAGGGCCCGCTGGTACTGCCGCAGAAGCCGGTGCCGGTGGAAGAGACGGTCGAACCGGCCGTCGCGCCCGAAGCCAGCCCGGAAGCCACCCCCGCCGCGACCCAGCCGACCAGCGACGGCAGCCCCTCGGTCACCCCGGACCCGATCAAGCCGGTGGACGGTGGGAATGAGTAAGGCCGGCTCCACGGCCCTGCGCTTCAGCAAGATGCACGGCGCGGGCAACGATTTCGTAGTGATCGACCTGCGCGACGGCACGCCGCCGCCCACCCCGCAGCTGGCCGCGCGTTTGGCCGACCGCCATACCGGCGTGGGCTGCGACCAGATCCTGACCATCGAGGCCCCGCGCGCGGAAGGCTCGGTGGCGTCCTACCGGATCTGGAATGCCGATGGCTCCAATTCCGAACAATGCGGCAACGGCGCGCGCTGCATCGCCGCCTGGCTGGTGCGCGAGGGCAGTGCGCAGGGCGAGCGCTTCGTGATCGACAGCCCGCTGGCCAGCCACGACGTGCAGGTGCTGGGCGATGGCCGCTTCTCGGTGGCCATGGGCGTGCCGGCGTTCGAACCGGCGCAGGTGCCGCTGGTGGGCTTCGCCCATCCGCGCGACGAGTACCTGATGCCGTTGCAGGGCGAAACCGTGCGCTTCTCGGCGGTGTCGATGGGCAACCCGCATGCGGTCATCGAAGTGGGCCTGATCGATGCCGCACCGGTCGAGCGCGTCGGCTCGCTGCTGCAGCAGCATGCGTCGTTCCCGCAGTCGGTCAACGTGGGCTTTGCCCAGGTGATCGGCCCGGACCACGCGCGCCTGCGCGTGTACGAGCGGGGCGTGGGCGAAACCCTGGCCTGCGGCAGCGGTGCCTGTGCCGCCGCCGTCACCCTGATGCAGCGCGGCCGCCTGCAGAGCGATGCACGCATCAGCCTGCCCGGTGGCGAACTTCGCATCCAGTGGCCGGGCGATGGCCAAGCGGTGGTGATGGCCGGCCCGACCGCATTCGTCTTCGAAGGGGAGTGGACCGCATGAGTGAGACCGTCGACAAGCTCGGGGGCCATGACGTCGCTGCGTGGTTGCGGCGGCATCCGGGCTTCCTCAAGCAGTTCCCCGACCTGGCCCTGACCCTGGTGGTGCCGCGCGATGACGGCCCCACCGCTTCGCTGGCCAGCTACCAGCTGGAAGTGCTGCGCGAGAAGAACCGCGAGCTGGCGCGACGGTTGGCCGACCTGGGCGCGACCGCACAGGTCAACGAGCGGTTGGCGGTGCGCACGCACCAGCTGACCCTGGCCCTGATGAAGCAGGACACGGCCGCTGACACCCTGCGTGCAATGGCGGCGTCGCTGCAGGAAGATTTTGCCGGCGACCTGGTGCGCCTGGTGGTGCACGCGCCGGTGGCCGGGCTGGAGCAGGCCGAGTGGCTGCAGGTGATCGCCGCCGACGATGCCCAGCTGGGCCCGTTCCGCGATTGCCTGAAGGACGGCGAGCCGATCTGCGGGCGCCTGCAGCCGGAAAAGAACGCGGTGCTGTACGGCGCGCGCAGCGACGAGGTGCAGACCACCGCGCTGCTGCCGTTGCCCGGCATCGGCCTGATCGCCGTCGGCAGCCACGATGCCAACCGCTTCTACCCGGGCATGGGCACGCTGTTCCTGCGCATGATGGGCGATGCCCTGGTGGCTGGCCTGAAGCGCTTCGAGCGCTGAGCCGGGCCGCACGACGATGAGCGCGGTTCAGCACTTCCTGCAGCACCTGCAGGTGGAACGGCGGATGTCGGCGCACACGCTCGATGCCTACCGCCGTGACCTGGACGCACTGTCGGTCTGGGCCGAACCGCGCGGCGTGGCGGTGGAAGCCCTGAACGCCGAAACGCTGCGCCAGTTCGTCGCCGATGAACACCGCCGCGGGCTGTCGGCCAAGAGCCTGCAGCGCCGGCTGTCGGCCTGCCGCAGTTTCTACGCTTGGCTGCTCAAGCACGGCCGCATCGAAGTGAGCCCGGCCGCAACCCTGAAGGCGCCACGCGCACCGCGGCGCCTGCCGCAGGTACTTGATGCCGATGAAGCCGTGCAGCTGGTCGAGCTGGAACCGGAGGGCGAACTCGGCCGCCGCGACCGCGCGCTGCTGGAACTGTTCTATTCCTCCGGCCTGCGCCTGAGCGAAGTGTGTGCGCTGACCTGGCGCGACCTGGATTTCGACAGTGGCCTGGTCAACGTGCTGGGCAAGGGCAACCGCCAGCGCCGGGTGCCGTTCGGGCGGCCCGCGCGCGAAGCGCTGCTGGCCTGGCGCGCGGAAAGCGGCGGTGGCCCGGCGACGCCGGTGTTCCCCGGCCGCAACGGGCCGATCAGCCAGCGTGCGGTGCAGATCCGCATCCGCCAGCTGGCCCAGCGCCAGGGCCTGTTCAAGCACGTGCACCCGCACATGCTGCGGCACAGTTTCGCCAGCCACATCCTGGAATCGTCCGGCGACCTGCGGGGCGTGCAGGAGCTGCTTGGCCACGCCGACATCGCCACCACCCAGATCTACACCCACCTGGATTTCCAGCACCTGGCCAAGGTCTACGACGCCGCGCACCCGCGCGCCAAGCGCCGCAGCAAGGACGGGTAGCGCCGGGCCATGCCCGGCGTGCGCAATGGCCTCCGCTTGATCTGCATCAGGGCAGGGCGGGGCGCAGTGGCGCATCGTGGCCGCAGGCCACGAGGAACCGCCGCCATGGCAAAGCCCATTCCGCTGCATCCCAAGCATCCCGAGCGTATCTGCTGGGGCTGCGACCGCTACTGCGCGGCCGACGCGCTGGCCTGTGGCAACGGCTCGGGCCGCACCCAGCACCCCATCGAAACCCAGGGCGAGGACTGGTACATCGCCTGGGGCATCGAGCCGAATCCAGAGCGGCCTTCGCATGCCAAGCGCTGAACGGCAGCCATCCGCGCAGGCTTGATCGCTCCCGGCGCTGTCCCCATGTCCCGTGAACAGCTATCGGAGGCCGCATGGACCCCAGTCAGAATCCCAATGTTTTCCACGCCACCACCATCGTCTGCGTGCGCCGCGGCGACCACGTGGCCATTGCCGGTGATGGCCAGGTCACCCTCGGCCACACGGTGATGAAGGGCAACGCGCGCAAGGTGCGCCGCCTTGGCCGCGACGGCCAGGTGCTGGCCGGCTTCGCCGGTGCCGCCGCCGATGCCTTCACCCTGTTCGAGCTGTTCGAGGCCAAGCTGGAAAAGCATGGCCAGCTGCAGCGCGCCGCCGTCGAGCTGGCCAAGGATTGGCGTACCGAACGCCGCCTGGGCAAGCTGGAAGCCCTGCTGGCCGTGGCGGACAAGGAAACCTCGCTGATCATCAGCGGCACCGGCGATGTGATCGAGCCGGAGGACGGCATCATCGCCATCGGTTCCGGTGGTTCCTACGCACTGTCGGCCGCACGCGCGCTGATGGCGCACACCGAACTGGATGCACGCACGATTGCCAGCGAAGCGATCGGCATCGCCGGCGACATCTGCATCTACACCAACCGCAACGTGGTGGTCGAGGAGCTCTGACGCTCCCTGATCCGCCGGGCATGGCCCGGCGCTACCGGCCGGGGCCGTTGGTTCCGGTGTCATCGACAACGAATTCGTGAGCACATCCATGTCGAAGATCGAAGTTTCCTCCGCCACCATGACCCCGCGCGAGATCGTGCAGGAACTGGACCGGCACATCGTCGGCCAGCACGACGCCAAGCGCGCGGTGGCCATCGCCCTGCGCAACCGCTGGCGCCGCATGCAGCTGGTGCCTGAGCTGCGCAACGAAGTGATGCCGAAGAACATCCTGATGATCGGCCCGACCGGTGTCGGCAAGACCGAGATCGCGCGCCGCCTGGCCACCCTGGCCAACGCGCCGTTCGTGAAGGTCGAAGCGACCCGCTTCACTGAAGTGGGCTACGTCGGCAAGGACGTCGAGCAGATCATCCGCGACCTGGCCGATACCGCGGTCAAGCTTTACCGCGAGCAGGCCAAGGTGCGCGTGCGTACCCAGGCCGAAGAGCGCGCCGAAGACCGCATCCTCGACGCACTGTTGCCGCGCCGCAGCGGCGGCATCGGTTTCGACCCGGAAGTGGCCCGCAACGAGCCGTCGGCGCAGGACAACGAGACCCGCATCAAGTTCCGCAAGATGCTGCGCAACGGCGAGCTGGACGAGCGCGAGATCGAACTCGACCTGGCCGCCAACGTCAGCATGGACATCATGACCCCGCCGGGCATGGAGGAGATGGGCCAGCAGCTGAAGTCGATGTTCGCCAACCTCGGCGGTGGCGCCAAGGCGCACAAGCGTACGCTGACCATCAAGGCCGCGCGCCCGCTGCTGGTGGAAGAAGAGGCCGGCAAGCTGGTCAACGAGGACGATATCCGCACGGCGGCGATCGAAGCCTGCGAACAGCACGGCATCGTCTTCATTGATGAGATCGACAAGGTCGCCAAGCGTGGCGATAACGTGGGCGGTGGTGATGTCTCCCGCGAAGGCGTGCAGCGCGACCTGCTGCCGCTGGTGGAAGGCTCCAATGTGTCCACCAAGTACGGCACGATCAAGACCGACCACATCCTGTTCATTGCCTCGGGCGCGTTCCACCTGGCCAAGCCCAGCGACCTGATCCCGGAACTGCAGGGTCGTTTCCCGATCCGCGTGGAGCTGGGCGCGCTGAGCAAGAATGACTTCGTGCGCATCCTGACCGAGCCGAAGGCCGCACTGACCAAGCAGTACGAAGCGCTGCTGGGCACCGAGGGCGTCAAGGTCAGCTTCACCGCCGATGCCATCGACCGCCTGGCCGAGATCGCCTTCCAGGTGAACGAGCGCCAGGAAAACATCGGTGCGCGCCGCCTGCACACCGTGCTGGAGCGCCTGCTGGATTCGCTGAGCTACGAAGCACCGGACCGCGACGGTGAAACCCTGGCCATCGACAGCGCCTACGTCGATGCGCACCTGGGTGAACTGGTGCAGGACCCGGACCTGAGCCGCTACATCCTGTAACACCAGGCGGGGTCGGATCCCTCGCACCAGCGAGGGCTCTGACCCCAAGCCCAGCAACAGAAAAGGCCGCCGAAAGGCGGCCTTCTTCGTTTGCGCGTACGGCATCCACGCATGGCGTGGATCTACTGCAGCGCTGCCTGCTCACACCGCCCCGGTAGCGCCGGGCCATGCCCGGCGGATCCAACCCTACGGCAGCGGCTCGGGAATCGAGCCCGGCACGAACACGCCTTCCTTCACGTAGGCGGCCAGGGTCATGTCCAGCGCGAGCATGCCGTCGCGCTTGAGGTCCATCAGTTCCGGTTCGACCATCGCCCCGTGCAGCACGCCCAGCACGGTGGCGTGCAGCATGCGCGCGGCGATCTTCGGGTCGGCGCCGTCGCGCAGCTGGCCCAGGTCCTGCGCCCGGCGCAGGGCGCGCTCCATCCGGTCCAGCGCATCGCGGAATCCGGACTGCTGCAGCTCGGCCAGCGCCCGGCTTTCCGAGGAGGCATCGCTGCGCAGCATGATTTCCATGGTCTTGCGCAGGCGCTCGTCCTCGGACAGTTCGATGAACGAGTAGATCATCACCGCGCGCAGGTCGTGGATCGGCGTCCGCCGTTCGTCGCTGGAGGTGCGCTCCAGTTCCTGCATGAAGGGCAGGTGCACCCGCTGGATGATCGCGGCCAGTACCTCGGTCTTGTTCTTGAAGTGCCAGTAGACCGCGCCACGGGTATAGCCGGCGCGGGCGCCGATCATCTCCAGCGTGGTCCGGGCCACGCCGTGTTCATGGAAGCAGGCCTCGGCAGCATCAAGGATGCCTTCGCGGGTTGCCTGGGTGTCCTCTTTCGTCTTGCGCGCCATGGGTCCGTGAGTGGGTACGAGTGCCGGTGAAACCTGGCTGAATTGTACCCCTTTACAAACAAACAAGCATGTATGTATATTTCGCCCCCATGCTCCCCGTCGTGTATGCGCGCTGGCTGATGCCTGCGCCGTGCGCGGGGATGCCTGCCCGCTGCGACATCCGCGCCCCCGGACCGGGACGCGGCTGCGTATCACGGCAAGCTGAGAATCTTTTCCCTTCCCCGAGCCCCAGCCCCATGCCCCTGACCCGAATCCGCCCCTTCCTGCTGTCGCTGGCCATCGCCGCGACCGTGGCCGCCTGCGGTGGCCAACCCGAACAGCCCGAGCAGGGCCCCGGCCAGGTGACCGTGGTCACCCTGAAGTCGGAAAGCGTGGGCCTGACCCGCGAACTGCCGGGCCGCACCAATGCCTTCCTGGTGGCCGAAGTCCGCCCGCAGGTCAGTGGCATCGTCGCCAAGCGCCTGTTCACTGAAGGCGGCCTGGTGAAGGAAGGGCAGCCGCTGTACCAGATCGAAGACGCCAGCTACCGCGCCCAGGCCAACAGCGCCCGCGCCCAGCTGGCCCGTGCCGAGGCCACCGCCAACGCCGCGCGCCTGAGCGCCAAGCGCATCACCGAGCTGGCCAAGGTCGATGCGGTCAGCCAGCAGGACCTGGAAAACGCCGTGGCCGCGCAGAAGCAGGCCGAGGCCGATGTCGGCGCCGCCAAGGCTGCGCTGGATGCGGCCAACGTCACCCTTGGCTATGCGCGCATCACCGCGCCGATCAGCGGCCGCATCGGCAAGTCCAGCGTCACCCAAGGCGCGCTGGTCAGTGTCGGCCAGGCCGACGCGCTGGCCACCGTGCAGCAGCTCACCCCGATCTACGTCGACCTGACCCAGTCCTCGGCCGAGCTGCTGCAGCTGCGCCGCGAACTGGCCGCCGGCCGCCTGCAGGACAACCAGACCCTGCCGGTCACCATCCTGCTGGAAGACGGCAGCGAGTTCCCGCACAAGGGCGCGCTGGAGTTCTCCGAAGTGAGCGTCGACCCGACCACCGGCAGCTACGCGCTGCGGGTGAAGGTGGACAACCCCGAGGGCCTGCTGATGCCGGGCATGTACGTGCGCGCGGTGATCGGCGGCGGCGTGCGCGCCGATGCCGTGCTGGTGCCGATGCAGGGCATCGCCCGTGATGCCAAGGGCGATACCAGCGCCATGGTGGTCGGCAAGGACAACAAGGTCGAAGTGCGCCCGGTGAAGGTCAGCCGCGCGCTGGCCGACAAGTGGCTGGTCGAGGACGGCCTGCAGCCGGGTGACAAGGTCATCGTCGAAGGCCTGCAGAAGATCGGCCCCGGCATGCCCGTGCAGGCCACCGAGAAGGGCGCCGCCCCGGCACAGCCGGACGCCGCCCCGCAGCCTGCCGCCCAGCCGGCCGGCGAAGCGAAGTAAGCGGAGAATTCCATGGCACGTTTTTTCATTGATCGACCCATCTTCGCGTGGGTGATCGCCATCATCATCATGCTGGCCGGTGCGCTGGCGGTGATGAAGCTGCCGGTGTCGATGTATCCCGAGGTCGCCCCGCCGGCCGTCGAGATCAGCGCCACCTACCCGGGTGCATCGGCCAAGGTGGTCGAGGACTCGGTGACGCAGATCATCGAGCAGAACATGAAGGGCCTTGATGGCCTGATCTACTTCTCCTCCAACAGCTCGGCCAACGGCCAGGCCACCATCACCCTCACCTTCGAAGCCGGTACCAACCCGGATATCGCCCAGGTGCAGGTGCAGAACAAGCTGCAGCTGGCCATGCCGCTGCTGCCGCAGGAAGTGCAGCGGCAGGGCATCAACGTGGCCAAGTCGAGCAGCGGCTTCCTGCAGGTGCTCGGCTTCGTGTCCAACGACGGCAGCATGGATGCCAACGACATCGCCGACTACGTCGGCTCCAATGTCGTCGATACGCTCAGCCGCGTGCCGGGCGTGGGCAACATCCAGGTGTTTGGTGGCAAGTACGCCATGCGCATCTGGCTGGATCCGAACAAGCTGCACACCTACAAGCTGTCGGTCGATGAAGTGACCGCGGCGATCACCGCGCAGAACGCACAGGTGGCCATCGGCCAGCTGGGTGGTGCGCCGTCGGTGAAGGGCCAGCAGCTCAACGCCACGATCAACGCGCAGGACCGCCTGCAGACCCCGGAACAGTTCCGCAACATCCTGGTGCGTGGCGGCACCGATGGCAGCGAACTGCGCCTGGGCGACGTCGCCCGTGTCGAACTGGGTGCGGAAAGCTACGACTTCGTCACCCGCTACAACGGCAAGCCGTCCACCGGTATCGCCATCACCCTGGCCACCGGCGCCAACGCGCTGGCCACCGCTGAGGGCGTGCGCACCGCGCTGGACGAAATGAAGGCCAGCTTCCCGGCCGGCCTGGAAACCGTCGTGCCGTACGACACCACCCCGTTCGTGCAGGTCTCGATCAAGGGCGTCATCAAGACCCTGATCGAAGCGATCGTGCTGGTGTTCGTGGTGATGTACCTGTTCCTGCAGAACTTCCGCGCCACCCTCATCCCGACCATCGCCGTGCCGGTGGTGCTGCTGGGCACCTTCGGCGTGCTGGCCATGCTCGGCTTCTCGGTCAACATGCTGACCATGTTCGCCATGGTCCTGGCCATCGGCCTGCTGGTGGACGATGCCATCGTGGTGGTGGAGAACGTCGAGCGCATCATGTCCGAAGAGGGCCTGTCGCCGCTGGAAGCCACCCGCAAGTCGATGGGCCAGATCACCGGCGCGCTGGTGGGCATCGGCCTGGTGCTGTCGGCGGTGTTCGTGCCGATGGCCTTCATGAGCGGCTCGACCGGCATCATCTACCGCCAGTTCTCGGCCACGATCGTCTCGGCCATGGCGCTGTCGGTGCTGGTGGCCATCGTGCTGACCCCGGCGCTGTGCGCGACCATGCTCAAGCCGCTGAAGAAGGGCGAGCACCATGTCGCCCACAGCGGCCTGCTGGGCCGTTTCTTCAACGGCTTCAACCGTGGCTTCGACCGTTCCAGCGAAACCTACCAGCGCGGCGTGAAGGGCATCATCCATCGCCCGTGGCGCTTCATGGGCATCTTCGTGGCCCTGGCCGTGGTGATGGGCGTGCTGTTCGCGCGCCTGCCCAGCTCGTTCCTGCCCAATGAAGACCAGGGCATCATGATGGCGCTGGTGCAGACCCCGGTCGGCGCCACCCAGGAACGCACCCTGGAAGCGATGGCCAAGCTGGAAGACCACTTCCTGAAGAACGAAGCCGATGCGGTCGAGTCCATCTTCGCCGTGCAGGGCTTCAGCTTCGCCGGCATGGGCCAGAACGCGGGCATGGCCTTCGTCAAGCTGAAGGACTGGAAGGAGCGCGACGCCGACCACAGCGTGGGTGCGATCACCGGGCGTGCAATGGGCGCGCTGGGCCAGATCAAGGACGCCTTCATCTTCGCCTTCCCGCCGCCGGCCATGCCGGAGCTGGGTATCGGTTCGGGTTACACGTTCTTCCTGAAGGACACCAGCGGCAAGGGCCACGACGCCCTGCTGGCCGCGCGCAACCAGCTGCTGGGTGCGGCGGGCCAGAGCAAGCTGCTGGCCAACGTGCGCCCCAACGGCCAGGAAGACACCCCGCAGCTGCGCATCGACGTGGACGTGGAAAAGGCCAACGCCCTGGGCTTGTCGGTCAGCTCGATCAACAACACCCTGGCCGCGGCGTGGGGCAGCAGCTACATCGATGACTTCATCGACCGTGGCCGCGTCAAGCGCGTGTACGTGATGGCCGATGCACCGTTCCGCATGAACCCGGACGACTTCAACGTCTGGTCGGTGAAGAACGGGCAGGGCGAGATGGTGCCGTTCAGTGCCTTCGCCTCCAAGCGCTGGGACTACGGTTCGCCGCGCCTGGAACGCTACAACGGCGTGTCGGCGATGGAGATCCAGGGCGAGCCCGCCGCGGGCGTGGCCTCGGGTGATGCCATGGCCGAGATCGAGCGCATCGCCAAGGACCTGCCGACCGGCTTCGAGATCGAGTGGACCGCGCTGTCCTACCAGGAGCGCCAGGCCGGTTCGCAGACGCCGCTGCTGTACACGCTGTCGCTGCTGATCGTGTTCCTGTGCCTTGCCGCACTGTATGAAAGCTGGAGCGTGCCGACCTCGGTGCTGCTGGTGGCGCCGCTGGGCATCCTCGGCGCGGTGCTGGCCAACACCTTCCGCGGCATGGAGCGCGACATCTACTTCCAGGTGGCGATGCTGACCACGGTGGGCCTGACCAGCAAGAACGCGATCCTGATCGTGGAATTTGCCAAGGAAAACCTGGAGAAGGGCGCAGGCCTGATCGAAGCGACGATGCATGCGGTGCGCGACCGCCTGCGCCCGATCATCATGACCTCGCTGGCGTTCGGCCTGGGCGTGCTGCCGCTGGCCATCGCCTCCGGTGCGGGTTCCGGTGCGCAGCGCGCCATCGGTACCGGCGTGCTGGGCGGCATGCTGGTGGGCACCGTGATGGGTGTGTTCTTCATCCCGCTGTTCTTCGTGGTGGTGCAGCGCGTGTTCAACCGCAACAAGGGCAACAGGGGTGGCACGCTGCCGGCCCCGCGCGATGACGCTGCCCATGGAGGTTCCCATGAATAAGACCCCCTTGCTGCTGGCGCTCGTCGCCAGCCTGGGCCTGGCCGGCTGTTCCACCCTGGCGCCGAAGGACACCGCTGTCGCCCCGGGCATTCCGGCGCAGTGGCCGGCCGAAGCGAGCCAGGGCGAGGTCACCGATGTTGCTGCACTGGGCTGGCGCGACTTCTTCGCCGATGAGCGCCTGCAGCAGGTGATCGGCCAAGCGCTGGACAACAACCGCGACCTGCGCGTGGCCGTGCTGAACGTGGAAAAGGCACGCGGCCAGTACCGCGTGCAGCGCGCCGACCGCGTGCCCGGCCTGGCCGCCACCGGCCAGATGGAACGGCAGGGCACCCATGCCGGCGTCACCGAGCAGTTCACCGCCGGCGTGGGCGTGGCCGACTTCGAGCTGGATCTGTTCGGCCGCGTGCGCAACCTCAGCGAATCTGCGTTGCAGCAGTACTTCGCCGTGGCCGCCAACCGCCGCAACGCGCAGCTGAGCCTGGTGGCCGAGACCGCCACCGCCTGGCTGACCTACGGTGCCGATGCGCAGCAGCTGAGGATTTCCGAGGCTACGCTGAAGACCTACGAGGATTCGCTGCGCCTGGCCGAGGCCCGCCATGAACGCGGCGGCAGTTCCGGTCTGGAACTGAGCCAGACCCGCACGCTGGTGGAAACCGCGCGTACCGATGCCGCCCGCCTGCGCGGGCAGCTGGCCCAGGACCGCAACGCGCTGGCCCTGCTGGCCGGTGGCCAGGTCGATGCGGACCTGTTGCCGGACAGCATCGAACCGCAGCTGCTGGCCCTGGCCCCGCCGCCGGCCGGCCTGCCCAGCGACGTGCTGCTGCAGCGCCCGGACATCATGGCCGCCGAACACCAGCTGCTGGCGGCCAACGCCAACATCGGTGCCGCGCGCGCTGCGTTCTTCCCCAGCATCACCCTGACCGGCAGCATCGGCAGTGGTTCCAGCGAACTGTCCAACCTGTTCGACAGCGGTACCCGGGTCTGGAGCTTCCTGCCGAAGATCACGTTGCCGATCTTCCAGGGCGGCAAGCTGCGCGCGAACCTGGACGTGGCCAAGGCGGACCGCGACATCGCCCTGGCGCAGTATGAAAAGGCGATCCAGAGCGGTTTCCGCGAAGCCTCCGACGCGCTGGCGCTGAATGTCAGCCTGGACGAGCAGGTGAGCGCGCAGCAGCGCCTGGTGGATGCGGCCGAAACGGCCAACCGCTTGTCGCAGGCCCGCTATGACGCCGGCCTGGACAGCTTCGTGACCCTGCTGGACGCCCGCCGCACCGCTTACAGCGCGCAGCAGACGCGCCTGCAGACCGAGCTGGCCCAGCAGACCAACCGCATCACCCTGTACAAGGTGCTGGGCGGCGGCTGGCACGAACGCGGGTAAACCCCGGTAGCGCCGGGCCACGCCCGGCGGCCTTGTTTCCTGCGTTCATTGCATCGCATGCGGGACCGCGCTTCGCACTCGCCGGGCATGGACCGGCGCTACCAGGCGGAGGGATCCCGGTAGCGCCGGGCCGTGCCCGGCGGCTTTGCTTTTGGCATTCATTGCATCGCATGCGGGGCCGCGCTTCGCACTCGCCGGGCATGGACCGGCGCTACCAGGCGGAGGGATCCCGGTAGCGCCGGGCCGTGCCCGGCGGCTTTGCTTTTGGCATTCATTGCATCGCATGCGGGGCCGCGCTTCGCACTCGCCGGGCATGGACCGGCGCTACCAGGCGGAGGGATCCCGGTAGCGCCGGGCCGTGCCCGGCGGCTTTGCTTTTGGCATTCATTGCATCGCATGCGGGGCCGCGCTTCGCACTCGCCGGGCATGGACCGGCGCTACCAGGCGGAGGGATC